>DATNLV010000804.1:0-10006 GCA_035602665.1 Bryobacteraceae bacterium
CAGGACCTGGGCGCCTTCGGGATCGTCGGTAGCGCCGCCGCCCGCCAGCACCAGTTGGCAGCGGTGCCGCTTCCTCACCAGCTTGTACGCCGCGATCACGCCCAGCGGGTCTTTCAGCCTGTCGAACCGCGAGATCTGGACCAGAATCGGTTTGCCCGGGTCGATCGCGTACTTCTCCAGCACCTGGAGGATGTACGCTTTGTCCAACGGCTTGTTCTTGTCGCTCAACGGATCGATGGAGGGCGCGACGCGAAACTGCGGGATGGGCAGCTGTTGCGCGAAGTCCGGCATGGAGAACACAGCGGCGTCATACTGTTCCACCCACGGACGCAGGAAATTCCACACATCGGCCTGCGGCGAGGACACGTCGATGTGGCAGCGCCAGATCCACTGGCGGCCGAGGTCTTTCTTGCGCTCGATCAGACCGGCCGGCTGGGGGTCGTGAATGACGATGACGTCGCTGTCGAGATCGACCTCGCGAAGATTTATTTCGGTGGTCGCCCGGAAGATATCGAGCATCTGCTCCGTGATCTCTTCGGTCTTACCGTGCAGGGCGTTGTGAAAAGCCTTGGTGACGTTGTAAAAGGCCTGGTCGCCCTTGATCACGTCCCAGCGCGCGTCGATGCCCAGGTCCCGCAGCAGGGGGATCATGCGCGTCAGAATCTCCGCCACGCCGCCGCCGACCGACGTGGAGTTGACATGGCGCATGCTGCGGCCGCGTACGCGATCGGCCAGCGTGCGCAACTCCTCGATGACCGCCGTGCCGGCCGATTCCTCATAGTCCTGAAGTGTGACAGACATCTACGTGCGCCGCCTTTTTCCGATTTTCATGATCTGTTCCCTGAGCTCCGCGAGCGTCGCATCGTATGGATCCAACCGGTCGATCGCCTGGGCCAGCCTGGGCTCGCCGTGGTTCCTGAGCCACATCGAGAAGTCGTTCGTCGGCCGCTCCAGACGCAAGCGCGCTTCGAAGAAATGGAAGTACAGACAGGCGTCCGTGGCGCGGCCCACCATGGCGAAGAGCTCGGACGTGTCGTGCGCCACCAGGCCCGTGGGTGTCACGAAGCTCTTGGCCTCGCAGAAATGGAACTCGTCGCCGGGTGGGCACTCACGCAATCGTCTGCCACCATCCAGGTACTTCTCCACGGCCGTGACGATGGCCTCCCGGAGGTCGTGGATGGAGGTCATGGCCAGCAGATCGATCGCGGTCAGCCGCTCCGCCAGCCCCTCTTCCTGTAAGGCGTGCGAAGCCCAATTGGCAAACTCGTTGTGGAACCGCGGCTTCCCGAAGTTATGCGTCAGGAACAAGTAGTGCGTGTGATAGAAGATCGACGAGCCCGAGACCTTGTGAAGGTGCTCCAGCAGCTCTGCCAGGTTCTTGGCATTGCGGCCGGTGAGCACCACCAGGTGCTGCTCGGTGTGAAAGACGAAAGCCTCGCCGGGATTCACTGCTTCGCTAGCCATTCGAGAAACTCCTCCACCGCCAGGGGACCGGTCACCCGGTACTTCGCGTTCGTCGCGCCTTCGCAGCCCACCTTGAACGTCAGCCCATCGGGCAGCGCACGGAATGCGTTTTCGTCGGTCTTGTCGTCGCCAAAGTAAATGCTCAGGATGTCGTCGTCTCCGAGGCGGTCCAGAATCCAACGCACCGCCGAGCCCTTGTCCCACTCCGTCCTCGGCAGAATCTCCCAGAGCATCTTGCCCGATCCCAGGCGGAACAGGCCGGCCGCCGGCGCGATCGCTTCGCGAACTGCCTGCTCGACGCGCCCGACGTCCTCCTCGGCCACATTGCGATAGTGCACGCTGGTGGTCAGCACCTTGTACTCGACGAACGTGCCCGGAACCGTGCGCAGGGCGGACTCCAGCCGCCCGGTGACCGCACGGAGCTCGTCCCGGGCAGCCGCCGCGGCGGGTTCGAGGAAGCTCAGCCCGCGGCCCTCGATTTCCAGGCCATGGTTGCCCGCATAGACGAGGTCCGGCAGGTCCACACCGGCGCGCAAGTGATCGAGCGAGCGCCCACTGATGATGGCGACGACGAAGCGGTCCCGGCGCGAAATGGCCGCCAGCGCCTGCCGCGCCGCCTCATCGAGGCGCGCCCCCGCCGGGTCCGGCACGATGGGCGCGAGGGTCCCGTCGAAGTCCGAGAAGAGCGCGATGCTGCCGGCCGCCCGGATCCGCTCCTCGACCTCAGGCTGCGGCATCGGCGTGGCCATTCGTCGCGAACTCGAATTTCAGCAGCGCGGAGATGATCTTCCCGGCCCAGCGGTAGATGTTGTTCTCGGCCACCGCCACCCGCATTTTCTGCATCCGTTTCTTGCGGGCCTCCTCCGGCATCTCCAGGGCCTGCCGGATGGACTCCGCCATTCCCTCTTCATCGAACGGGTTCACCAGGATGGCATCGGTCAGCTCGCGCGAAGCGCCCGCGAAGCTGCTCAGGATCAGGACGCCGTCCTCATCGAAACGGCTGCCCACGAACTCCTTGGCCACCAGGTTCATGCCGTCGTGCAGCGCACTCACCATGCAGAAGTTGGCCAGCCGGTGCAGCGCCGCCATCCCGAACCGGCCGACATTCCGTCCGATGAAGATGATCGGGCGCCAGGAACCAACACCCCACTTCCAGTTGATCTCCTCCACCAGGTCGGCCACCTCTTCTTCGAGCAGCTTGTACTGGCGGATGCGCATCCGGCTGGGAACGCCCACTTGGATGAACACCACGCGCGAGCGGTAGTCCGGGTACTTGGTAAGAAAGCGGTCGACCGCGCGGAGGCGCTCCAGAATGCCCTTGGTGTAATCCAGCCGGTCGATGCCGATGCCGACGAGCTCCTGGCGCAGGCCGAGCTGGCGCCGCCATCGGTCCATCTCCTGATCGGTCTCTGGTGAGGCCGCGGTGGCGTTCTGTTCGTCGAAGTCGATGCTGATCGGAAACGGCCGGACCGCCGTGGTACGGCCGCCGCGCGTGACCTCAAAGCGTTCACGGTCGGCCATGGCTTCCACCGTGCGGTCCACCGTGTCCAGAAAGTTCAGGCAATGCAGGCGCAGGTGGAATCCGAGCAGGTCATTGCCCAGCAGGCCGTCGAGCAGCTCCGCGCCCCACGGAAAATCGCGGAAGATCTCGGCGTTCGGCCAGGGAATGTGCCAGAACTGCGCTACGACCAGGTTGGGGTTGCTCTCCTTGAGCAGGCGCGGCAGCAGGGCGAAGTGGTAGTCCTGTATGAACACGAAAGTCGGCGCATCGCCGGCTTCTTCGAGGACCGTGCGCGCAAACAACTCGTTGACCTCGCGGTAGCTCTGCCAGTCTTCCGGAGGAAACGCGGGCCGCGTGTATACGACGTGGCACAGCGGCCACAAGCCCTGGTTGGAGAGACCGTAGTAATAGCGGGTCTCCTGCTCTTTGGTGAGCCACACGCGCCGCAGCTTGAAGCTGGGCTCGCCCGGAGGCAGCATCACGTGGTCCTTGGCATCGACGACGCTGCGGTCGGCATCGCCGCTGCCGTGCGCGATCCAGGTGCCGCCGCAGGCGCGCATGATCGGCTCGAGCGCCGTTGTCAGCCCGCTGGCGGGCTTCACGCACTCGATCTCGTCACCGGAATACTGGTGGACATAGGGTTCGCGGTTGGACACAACGATGAAGCGGTAATCCTGCATCTTGGCCCTGATCAAATCGACCAGAGCGTCCTTGGTCCACGCGGTTGGGGCGCGAAAGGGTAGGGTGCTTGCCACGACGCAATTTTTATAGCAAGCCGGCTGCCACCTCTGTAGCGCCGCAGTATCTTCGAGTTAGCAGGCACGCCCCCTGGGGGCGGTATTTTCGCCGTGCAGATCTTGCCCCCTCCTGCATCCCATCCCCGCCTGTTTCCAGGTTAGAATTGCGGTTCGAGCCACTACCCAACTTGCGAATCCTGATCGTCTCCGACCTGCACGCCAACCTCGAAGCCGTCCGCTCTCTGCCCGTCCGCTACGACCAGATGTGGGTGCTGGGAGACCTGGTCAACTACGGGTCGAACCCCCGCGAGGTCGTCGAGTTCGTGCAGGCCCACGCCTCGCTGATCGTGCGCGGAAATCACGATCACGCGGCCGGATACGACCTGGCTCCCCAGTGCTCCGAGCGGTTCCGCCGCATGGCGGAAGAGACCGGCCGCTACACCCGCGCCACAATCACCGGAGAGCAACGCGAGTTCCTGCGCGGCCTGCCGCTGACCGCGGATCGGTCGGTCGGGGGCGTCCGCTTCGCGCTGTGCCATGCCGGGCCGCCGGATCCTCTTTACGAATACCGCTCTCCCGATTCCCCGCTGTGGGACGCGGAACTGGCGCGCGCCTCCGCGGACGTCCTGCTGGTGGGCCACACGCACCTGCCGTTCCGCCGGCGATCGCACAACCGGATGGTGGTGAACCCAGGGAGTGTCGGCCAGCCCAAGCACGGCGCTGCCCGCGCCTGCTATGTTCTCTGGGAAGACGGCGAGTTCCGGCACGAATCGGCGGAGTATCCAGTCGAGGACACCGTGGCAAAGATCGAGGCGCTGCCGCTCTCGCCGGAGGTACGGGGCGACTTGAACCGCGTGCTGCGAACGGGTACAGCGTCGTGATTCCGCTCCCCGCGCTCTTCCTGGCGTTCCTGCTCCTCGGCCTGACGGCGTTCGGCGGTCCGGCCATGGTGGCCTATATCCGTGAGCTGGCCGTCACCAAAAAGAAATGGCTGTCGGAGGGAGCGTTCGCGGATGGCGCCGCATTGTGCCAGTCGATCCCCGGCTCGACCGCCTTGCAGATGGCCGCCTATGTCGGTCTGCGCGTACGAGGGCCCGCGGGGGCGCTCGCAACGTTCGTGGGATTCGCCCTGCCCGCGTTCCTGCTGATGATGGTCCTCGCCGCGGTCTACGGAGTCAGCCGCGATCTCCACGCCGTGGCATCGGCCTTCCGCGGCCTGCACGTGATCGTGGTGGCGCTGGTCGCGAACGCCGCCGTGAACTTCGGACGCACCTCCATCCGAAACTGGCGCGACGCCCTCCTGGCCTGCGGCGCGGCCCCATTCCTGTTCTTTCATGGCAGCCCGATCCTGGCCATCGCCGGATCCGCGGCCGTCGGCGCGCTTCTCTATCGCGGCGCGAACCTGCCCTTGCAGCCGCTCAGCACCGCCGGCCAGCCGGGCGGGCGGCGAACCGTGCGCCTGGCCTTGATTGCGGCCCTGGCAGGCTGCGCCGCGCTGGCCTGTCTGTTCGTGGCGGACCGGCCTCTGTTCGACCTCGCCGCGGTGATGATCAAGGTGGACCTGTTCGCTTTCGGCGGAGGCTTCGCATCGCTGCCGGTGATGCTCGACCAGGTAGTCCACGTTCACCACTGGATGGACAGCAGGACCTTCATGGACGGCATCGCCCTGGGCCAGGTCACCCCCGGCCCCATCATCATCACCGCTACCTTCATCGCCTACCGCATCGCCGGCCCGCTAGGCGCCATCGTCGGAACCGCGGCGGTCCTCGCTCCATCGTTCCTGATGGTGCTCATCACGGTCCCGTACTTCGACCGCCTCCAGCACTCGATGCTCTTCAGGGGGGGGCTACGCGGCGTCCTGGCTTCGTTCGTCGGACTGCTCGTGGCCGTAACCGCCCAGTTCGCGAGCGTGGCACAATGGACCCCGGCCTCCATACTTCTGGCCGTGGCCGCATTCGTGGCGCTCCGTTGTAGAATCGATATGTTATGGGTCGTGCTTGCCGGCGCCGCCATTTCGATCTTCGTCAGGTGACCGCGTGCCTGTCTCTTCTGGCCGCCACAGCGTGGGCACAGGTGCCTCATCAGCACCATCCGCCGTCTTCCGACGAGTACGCGCGCGTGCTCGAGGATCCCTCCCGCGACGAGTGGCAGAAGCCGCACGACGTCGTAATGGCGCTCGATCTCAAACCGACGGACGTCATTGCCGATATCGGTGCGGGCACCGGATACTTCGCGCGCCGCTTCGCGCATCACGCTGCCAAGGTGTATGCCGTCGATATCGATGAGAAACTGCTCGCCATCGCCGGCAAGGACGCCCCGGCGAACCTGACCACCGTTCTCGCAGCTCCGGATGACCCGCGCCTGCCGGAACACTCCATCGACACCATCTTCTTCTGCGACGTGCTGCATCACATCGAGAACCACGCCGCGTATTATCCGAAGCTGGCCCGGGCGTTGAAGCCGGGCGGCCGCATCGTGGTGATCGATTTCTACCCGAAGCCCCTGCCCGTAGGGCCGCCGCCGTCCATGAAGCTGTCGGATGAGGCCGTCATCGCCGAGCTCCGGGACGCCGGATTCAGCCTCGTCAAGCGGGTCGACATCCTGCCCTATCAGTACTTTCTGTTTTTCACACCGAGTACATCGCCGCCACTTCGTAATCCACGACCTTCGGCACCGTGAACTCGACCGTGCCGTCCGCGACATGGAACGGGACGTCCGTTTCCGCCCGCAGTAACTCAACCCGAGTAACTCGTCTGCCGGCCGGGAGCTTCATGGTTACTTTCTGTGCCGGGATGGGATAGAAATTCCGCACCCACCCGCGGTGCAGATTGGGATTGGTGTAGTTCAGAATGTGGACCGCGAAGCCGGCCTCGGTCTCCCACGCGAATGTCTCGATGACGCCTTCGCCCTCCACCGTCACCGGCGATTCGCCGCGCGACACCCAGCGGACGGCGTTCCGCAGCAGCCGGCTCAGATCCGTATGGCCGCTCCGCCACATGGTGCGCTCGATGTCGCCGGGAAACCACGCGAGGCGGCTCCGGCCCTTCTCTCGCAGGACCACGGCCGGCTCGTCCGTTCGCGGTTGCGGCGGATACGACAGCTCGGGTGGATAAGCCACGTACCCGGGCACCACGGTTAGCACCGCGTCTCCAACCGGCGCGACGGGCAAGCGGTACTCCGCGCCCGGCAGCCAGTTCGTGTCCGTGAAGCCGTTCAGTATTTCGTGCGGCCGCTCGATGCGCGCGTAGAACGCGTTGCCGTTGGTGCCGATGACCTCGCCCGCCTTGTGGATTCCAAACACCCCGGCGAGGCCGAAGTCGGCGCGCCGCTCGGCTCGGTCGGTGTACATGCTGGTCTCGAACGTGGCCAGCAGCGAGCCGCCCGCGTTCACGTATTCGCCCAGCTGGCCGCACTGCTCGTCGCTGAGCAGCGCCGTATTCGGCAGCAGCACGGCGGAGTATTTCTTCAGCTCGTCCAAGCCGAGTTTGTCCTCGTGTACGAAGTCGAAGAGGAACCGCCCTTCGAGCAGCGCGTAATACAAGCCGTCTATATAATCCTGCGTAGCAACCCCGTGCGGAGCCTGGTAGAACAGTTGCGTGCGCTGGCCCATCACCACGCCCACGTTGGCGATCGACCGCTTGTTGGCAAAGTGGCGGTCGTGCCTGGCCATCCAGTTGAAGTATTTGCGTGCGGGTTCGAGCGCACGGCGGTCCTCGCCCATGCCTCTCTCGCCGCCGATCAGATGGTGATACGGCACCATGCCGCTGGCCAGCGTCTCGTTGAACCACATCCGCTGTTCCCGCTCCGACTTATAGACGTTGCGCCACCGTATGCGGCCCGTGGACCACGCCCCGGTTACATTCGTGGCCATCTTGCCGTTCTGAACGGCGCGGCAGACGCGGCCTTGCAGAGCGCATCCCCAGATGGGCGCGTCCTCGCCCCCGCGGCCCTGGTTGTCGGCCTGAAACCACTCCGAGATCTCGCCGAGCTGTTTCAGGTTTGTCGAGCAGTGAACCTGGCCGCCGAGATTCGCGAAATAGAAGTTCGACGGACGCTTCTCCTTCGCGATGGAGTCGTAGAGCTTCCACAGGGTGATCGTGCGCTCGTTGAACTTGTCCCAATAGGCCGGCGTGCCGGAGCGCGGCAGGCGGCGGCATTGCTCGCAGAAGCACACGGGCAGGGTTCCGAACGGCGGCCAGCCATTCGTATACACGCCATCGATCTCGTAGAGCGAGTTGACCTCCCGCATGATCGCCGGCATGTAGTCGGTCATGTAGGTCGAGAACATGCACGTGCGGAACAGGCGCGGGTCCTCGCCGTGGCGCACCGCCTCGCCCTTCTCGTCTCGCTCGAACCATTCCGGATGCGCCTGGACCGCGTCCTCCCAGTTGAGGTCCGGACTGGTGCGTGCAATCACGCGCAGGCCGCGTTTCTTGGCCGCGGCGCAGCACTCGCCGAACAGATCGCGGTCTCCCAGGAACTTGCCCTTGCGGTGGAACGGCACCTTCGTCTGATAGAAAGCCAGGATGCCGGTGACGCTCACCAGCACAGCGTCCACCTTCAGGCTGGCCCAGTAGTCGGCCCATTCCTCGACGTTCAACGCGACCGGGTCGTGCTCGGTCATGTTCAGCTGGCCGACCCGCCGGATTCTCCGCTGCCACGGAACCTCCGGCGCACTCACACCCGACACCAGCGGCAGCCCCGCCAGTCCGGCCTTCAGCAACGTGCGTCGATTCAGTGTGGGATTCACGATGCGCCTCCTGTACTCATTTTCGCAAGTGCTCTCGGGCAAAGAAGACGGCGACGCCGAGGCCAATCAGAATCGCGCCGAATTCGAGGGCGCTCATCGGTCCCAGTGATTCGGCATGGTTGCGGACCACAGTCAGCACGAGCAGTACGGCAGGGGGAATCCCCAGCAGAATCGCTCCAAGCGTGCCTCCCGGAACCCGGAACGGCCTGTGGAGTTTGGGTTCGCGCAAACGCAGGGCGACCAGGGCGGCGAACTCCAGCAGGATGCTCAGGCCGGTGAGCAGCACGTCGAGCACGATCAGCTTGGTGAAGCTGAAGCCCAGGCAAAGCGCCCATGCGGTGGCGCAACACAGGATGGACACCCACGGTGCGCCGGTCTTCGGATTCCGCCGCGCCAGAATCGCGGGAAGAAACCCATCCTTCGCCAGCACGGCCGGGACGCGAGACAGCGCCATGGTGAGGGCGTTGAGCGTGCCCATGGCGCCGAGCATTCCTCCCACCGTGATTGCGAATGCCACCACGGCGCCCGAGCCCCGCTCGCCCATGACACCGCGCGCCACGTCGGCCCATCCGCCAGTGGACCAGCGGTTGGCGTCGAAGCCGGTCCCCGCTACCGCCGCGATGGGCAGCACGTAGCTCACCGCCACCAGCGCCACCGCACCCGCCATGGCCAGCGGATAAGTCCGCTGCGGACGGTCCACTTCGCCTGCCACGGTGGAAGGGTTGTCCCAGCCCATGTAGTTCCACATCGCCACCAGGATGCCGCCCAGGATGTCGGCGCTTCGCAGCGGAACGGGGGCGGCCGCGGACACGCTTCGGTGGAAGAGCGCGTAGACTGTCAACGCCAGGAAGGGCGCGAGCAGAAGCGCGGCGCCGGCCAGGGAACTCCCGCCTACGCTCTTCGCGCCCGCCAGATTCCACAGCGCCGCGGCGGCCACCAGCGCCACGCCGATCCAGATCCCGCGGCCATCGGCAGTGACTGCTGGAGCGAAGTGCCCCAGGTAGCTGACGAACAGCGTGGGATAAATCGCCATGTCGAAAATGCTGCCCACCAGCGACAGCCAGGCCTCCTGGAAGCCCCAGAACCGGCCCATCGCGCGGGTGACCCAGACGTAGTAGCCGCCATCCTCGGGCAACGCGCTGGCCAGTTCGCTCACCATCAGCGCGGTGGGAAAGGCCCACAGCGCCGGGGTGATCAGCAGAATCAGGATGGCGCCCGTGTAGCCGGCCTTGGAGACGATATCCTCCAATCCGAACGGACCGCCCGCGACGATGAAGTAGGTGGCGGCGATCAGCGGCAGCAGAGTGAGCTTGGAGGTCTTCACAGTCGCGGATCCACCGGCATCGAAACGAGTATACTGTGGCGGGGCGATCGGGGTCGGCGTCAGACGGCGGCGCGGCGCAACGGCATCGCAGCGACGAGCGCATTATGCCAGTTCTGGCATACAATGGATGCGGTGACCGAGAAGCCGGAGCAACCGCGCAGGCTGATTTGGCTCGTAGACTCACTCGTTCGGCTCGCGGGTTTCCCGCCCATGGTCCGGCACAAGCTTGG
>DATNLV010000812.1:0-7458 GCA_035602665.1 Bryobacteraceae bacterium
GCATTCGGACATCGAGCGCGAGCTGCGCTGGATCGGCCCGCTCGAGGATGTGGAGAAGCCGCTGGGGTAGGCGGGGTAGAATAGATCCATGGCCGATTGGCAGGAACGAATCAGCATCGATCCGGCTGTCTGTCACGGCAAGGCGTGCATCCGTGGGACACGGGTCATGGTGTCGGTCATCCTCGATAACCTGGCCGCCCGTGTGTCCCGCGAGGAGATCCTAGCCAGCTACCCCACATTGACGGATGCCGACATCCAAGCTGCAATCTCCTACGCCGCAGAATTAGCGCGTGAAGGCACCGCCCCACTCCCGTTGGGACGGACGGCTTGAATTTCAAAGTCGACGAGAACCTGCCTGCGGAATGTGCGGCGCTGCTGCGCAGCGAAGACTTCGGTGCGGACACTGTGGCCGAAGAGGGTTTAGCAGGAGCAGACGATACGGCGGTGGCGGCCAGGGCCCGGGCAGAAGGGCGGGTCTTGATAACGTTGGACCTGGACTTTGCGAACATCCAGGCGTATCCTCCGTTAACCCACGCTGGGATCACCGTCCTCCGGCTGAAGCGACAGGACAAGGATGCTGTCCTCGACGTGGTGGCCAGGATTGTCCCGGTCCTCAAGGCGCGACCGCCGTCTGGGGATCTTTGGATCGTCGAACCCGACCGCATACGGTTCCGGGCCCAGTAAGCGAGTCCGCTCCAGCCTCGCTACGACCCCCAGCCCACCGCCAGCCGCACCAGGGTCCGCACGCCCACCCCGGTCGGGCCTTTGGGCATGTAGGGCTTGGTCTCTTCGAGCCACGCCGTGCCGGCGATATCCAGGTGGACCCACGGAAGCGGGTCGGCGAACTGCTTCAGGAACATGGCCGCGGTGATGGCGCCGCCCCAGCGTGTGCCAATGTTCGGAAGGTCCGCGAAGGGGCTCTTGAGTTGCTCCTTGTACTCCTCGTCGAGCGGCATCGGCCAGAGCTTTTCGCCCTCGGCGCGCGCGGCGGCCAGCGTCTGATCGAGCAGCGCGTCGTCGTTCCCGAAGGCGCCGGTGTGGAGGTGCCCCAGCGCCACCACAATGGCTCCGGTCAAGGTGGCCGCATCCACCAGGTGGGTGCATCCCTGCTGCTGCGCGTAGGTCAGCGCGTCGGCCAGAATCAGCCGGCCCTCGGCGTCGGTGTTCAGCACTTCGACGGTCTTTCCGGAAAGCGTGGTGACGATGTCTCCCGGCCGCTGGGCGCGGCTGCCCGGCATATTCTCGACGGCCGGGATCAGGGCCGTAACGCGGATGGGGGGCGCAAGCCGCGCGATGGCCTGCATGGCGCCCAGGACCGCCGCTCCGCCGCACATGTCGTACTTCATCTTGTCCATGTTCTCGGACGGCTTGATCGAGATCCCGCCGCTGTCGAAGGTGACTCCCTTGCCCACCAGGCCGAGGTGCGCCGCGCCGTCGGCCTCTTCGAACGGGTGGTACCTCAGGATGATGAGCGCCGGCGGCTCGGCGCTGCCCTGCGCCACCCCCAGCAGCGCGCCCATGCCGAGCTGACGCATGGCGGACTGATCCATCACCTCGCACTGGAGCGCCGAGCCGAAGCACATATCGCGCGCCCGCTGTGCCAGAATCGTGGGCGTCATACGGTTGGCCGGCTCGCTGGCCAGCGCGCGGGCGAAGTTCTGGGCTTCCGCGATGATCAGCGCCCGGTCGAGGACGTCGTTCATGCCCTCGGTCGCGCCCGGCGCGACGACCGAGAAGGTCTCTAGCGCGTGGGAATCCTTGTCGTCGGTCTTGTACTGGTCGGGCTCGTAGGCCCCCAGGATCGCGCCCTCGGCCGCGGCAGTGGCCAGCGTGTCGAGAGATGGCCCGGCATCGAGCGCCAGCGTGGCGGACCTAGCTCCCTTGGACTGCAGAAAGCGCACTGCCGCGCCCGTCGCGTTCCTCAATTCCGCGCCGGTAAACTTCGCGGCCTTGCCGCCGCCCACCACCAGAAGGCGCTTCGCCACCAGCCCCGCCGGCCGGTGCAGGAGCGACATCTCGAACAGCTTGCCCGCGAATTCGCCGGACTCGTACAGCTCCTCGATCCAGCCCCCGGTGGCGGCGTTGGCCGCCATGGTGACTTCGGGCGTCAACCCCGACGCCGCGCTCTCCTTGTCGAATGCGATCGCGATGATCGCATCGCTCTCCACCTGCTCAATTGGCTTCGTTTCGAATTTGAGTTCCATGAGTCCTACCGTGTATGATCGCGCACTGCCTGCCGGGCTTCGGCCTCGTTCTCTTTCTGGCGCTCGGCCGCCCGCTTGTCGTGGAGTTTCTTGGCACGCGCCAGGGCCAGTTCGCACTTGATGCGCCCGGTTTTGAGATACACCTTGGTGGGGATCAGCGTGAAGCCCCGCTCGCGCGCCTTGCCCAGCAGCTTGTCGATTTCGGTCCGGTGCAGCAGCAGCTTGCGGCTGCGCACCGGGTCGTGATTCATCCGGTTGCCGTGAGAGTAGGGGCTGATGTGGGCATTCACGAGCCAGGCCTCGCCGTGAAGCACCTCGGCGTAGCTGTCCTTGAGCTGGATTTTCCCCTCGCGCGCGGCTTTGACCTCGGTCCCGGTGAGCACGATGCCGGCCTCATAGCGGTCGGTGAGGAAATAGTTGTGCCCGGCCTGCCGGTTGGCAGCCAGGATCTTGATTTCGCTCGCCTTAGTCTGCAACTTTCCTCTCCACGCCGGACGGCTCCCAAGCGTCAATGGTTTTGTGAGATCGGGCTGCGCCGCCGAGACTATACTAACACAACCCCTGGGATTCCAATAAGATGGACAGGTTTGACCGTTATCTTAAGATGGCCCTGGCAGCCGCCTTGGTATTGGCGTTTGTCGCAGTCGGCGATGCGCGCACGCGCAAAGGCGACAAGTTCCTGGCTGAAGGGGAGGTGGCCGAGTCCCACAAGGATTGGGACGCGGCTCTGGACGCTTACGAAAAGGCGATGGCGGAGGACTCCACCGACGTGGCCTACCAGATCGCGATCCGGCGGGTGCGGTTTCAGGCCGGCGAGATGCACATCGGCGCCGGCATAAAGATGCGCGATGCGGGAGAGATCGACAAGGCGCTCGTCGAGTTCCAAAAGGCCTACGCCATCGACCCGTCGTCCGACGTGGCCGACCAGGAGTTGAAGAAGACTCTCGCGATGATCGAGCGCAACCGCGAGCGCGGCGCCGAACTCACGCCCAAAGAACGCACCATGACGCCGGCCGAACTGTCCCGCGACCAGGAAAAGGACAAGCTCGCCCGGCTCATGCCGCCGCCCTTCCTGAAGCCGCTTTCCGCGCAGCCCATCAACCTACGCATGGCCAACCAGCCCGCCAAGGTGCTCTACGAGACGGTGGGCAAGCTGGCCGGCATCAACGTGGTCTTCGATCCCGACTACGCCAGCGACCCGAACGCCCGCCGCAACACCTCGGTGGACCTCAACAACTCCACCCTCGATGACGCGCTCGACTACCTGGCAACCATGACCCACACGTTCTGGAAGCCGCTCTCGGCCAACGCCATCTTCGTAACCACCGACAGCCTGCCGAAGCGCCGGGACTTCGAGGACAACGCGGTGCAGGTCTTCTACCTGACCAACCTCACCACCCCCCAGGAACTGCAGGAGATTTCCACCGTCCTGCGCACCGTCGCCGACATCAAGAAGGTCTTTACTTACAGCTCGATGAACGCCATCATCGCCCGCGGCACGCCGGACCAGATCCTGCTCGCTGAAAAGCTGGTGAACGACCTGGATAAGCCCAAATCGGAAGTTGTGGTGGACGTCATCGTTATGGAGGCCGACCGGACCAAGACGCAGAACCTGGCGGCGGCCATCTCTTCCAACGGGACCTCTGGCGGAATCAACACCCAGATCCAGTTCACGCCGCGGAATCCCGTGCTGCTGGGCGGCAGTTCGAGCACCGCCTCTCCGACTGCCACTCCGACCGCCACGTCGGAGATGATCGCGCTGTCGCGAGTCGGCCACATTTCGACTGGCGATTTCTCAATCACCATGCCGGGCGCGCTGCTTCAGGCGACCATGGCCGATTCGGCCACCAAGATCCTCCAGTCTCCGCAGGTGCGCGCGGCTAGCGGCCAGAAGGCCAGCTTGCGCATCGGCGAGAAGTACCCCATTGCGTCGGGCGGCATCCAGCCGTTCGGCACCTCCGTCGGCGGCACCACTGGCGGATACGGCGGCCTGTATCAGAACTTCACCTTTGTCGACATTGGCGTCAACGTGGACATTACGCCCACCGTTCATGGCGACAAGGAAGTCACCCTCAAGGCCGTTCTGGAGATCTCGACCCATAGCGGCGATGTCAATGTGGGCGGCGTCACCCAGCCCATCATCGGCCAGCGCAAGGTGGAACACGAGATTCGCATCCGCGAGGGCGAAGTGAGCCTGCTGGGCGGCCTCATGGAGGACCAGGACATCAAGAGCGTCAGCGGCGTGCCCGGGCTGTCGAGTATCCCGCTCCTGGGGAAGCTGTTCACCAGCAACACCGTCGAGAAGGACAGGAACGAGTTGCTGATCGCGCTGATCCCGCACATCGTGCGGACGCCCGGGATCACGGACGTCAATATGAGGGCGATCGCGGCCGGCACGGAACAGAATACACATTTGAGCCTGTCGCCATCGCCGGCGGCACCCGGCCCGGCGGCATCGGCCGAAGGTCCCAAGCCGGCGCCCGCGCCGGAAACGGCCGCGCCCGCTCCCTCTACAACGCCCGCGCCGCCCGCCCCGGCCCCGGGCCCGGGCACGCGCCTCCTGCTCAAGCCCGAGACGATCGAGGTGAAGCCCGACCAGACGTTTACGATCCAGTTCGATGTCAACGACGCGCGCGATCTGTACGCCGCGCCGTTCAAGCTGAAGTTCGATCCGCAACTGCTGCGCCTGGAAGAAGTGGCGGCGGGCGGCTTCCTCTCGAGCGACAGCCAGAAGATCATCTTCACGCGCAACATCCTGAACGACACCGGCGACGCGACGGTGCATCTGAATCGCATGCCCGACTCGACGGGTCTGAACGGCACCGGCGCGCTGGCCGTTTTCACCTTCAAGGCGATCAAGCCAGGAGCCGCGCTTGTAACCTTCTCGGACCTGGCGGCGCGCGACTCGCACAACCAGCCCGTCTCCGAGGACGTGCCGCGCGCCAGAGTGACCATTCGATAGGTATGAGACGGCGGAACCAACGCGGGCTGACCTTGATCGAGCTGATCGTGGCTTTCACGATCCTGATGCTCCTCACCACCATGGCGGTTCCGATCGCGCGCTTCAAGGTGCGCCGCGAGCGGGAACGGGACTTGCGGTACGCCCTGCGCGAGATCCGCACGGCGATCGACAAGTACAAGGACGCCACCGACTCCAACGTGCTCCCGAAAGGGAAGATGGACAGCGACGGCTACCCGGAAAGCCTCCAGCAGCTCGTCGACGGCGTGCGCCCGAACGGCAGCCCCGACAAGAAGCTGAGGTTCCTGCGCCGCATTCCGAAGGACCCCTTCACGAACTCGTTCGAATGGGGATTGCGCAGTACGCGCGACGATCCGGATTCCACGGGTTGGGGCGGACAGAACGTTTTCGATGTGTTCACCAAGAGTACGGACAAAGCGCCCGATGGGACGGCTTATGCGGAATGGTAGCCTGACGACGAACGCCGTGCGCCAGCGGAGGGGCTTCACGCTGATCGAGATCCTGATCGTGATGACGATCATCTCCATCCTGGTCTCGATCGCGGTGCCCATGTACCAGAAGGCGATCATGCGGGCCAAGGAGAGCATGCTGCGCAGCAACCTCTTCACGCTGCGGAACATGATCGACGAGTACACGCTAGACAAGCAGAAGGCCCCGCAGTCGCTCGACGACCTGGTGAGCGATGGCTACCTGCGCGCGGTGCCTATCGACCCCATCACGGGCACTAATGCGACGTGGAAGATCATCATGGAGGACGCGACCAGCTCGGTCAGCCAGACCGAGCCGGGCATCTGGGACGTTCGCAGCGGTTCGGACAAGACCAGTCCGCTCGACGGCACCCCCTACGCCGAGTGGTGACGCCGAGGCGCTGCTGCTACACTACCCAAAGGAGCCCAGTTCTCCGCCACTCCCCGGTCGTCTAATGGTAGGACAGCGGCCTTTGGAGCCGTGAATCGTGGTTCGAATCCATGCCGGGGAGCCAAACCATTCGAACTGCTGTCCACTTGTGCCGAACTTCCGAGTGGCCATCACGGAGTCGGCGTCAAGCGGCAGCTTCGGTCGGGGTCCGGGCAATAAGCCGCTGGACCGCCCCGATGTATTCGTCCTGACGCGTCAAAAAACTCAGGTGACCGGTAATCTTCGGGAATCTGGTCGCCTCCGATCTTTGGTATAGGCCTGCCAGGAAGTCGATTTCCCGTTTGGTGAACCCCCTGTCGTCCGCGGAAGAGATGACCTGCACTGGAGTGGATCGAGCCCACGGGAGACTGGGGGAAAGCGGGTGAACCCGGAAGAAGCGAAAGGCGTCCAACATCAGGTTTGTCTGGTGCTTCAGTCGAGCGCCAGCGCCGGGTTGATTCAGCTCATCTTGATAAAACCGGCGCCAGAAATCCGCTGCTGGCGTCGACTTGACCAAGCGGCTCATTTGAGAGTTAACGGCGCGTAAGAGGAGTGATTCCGGCGCCCTTGCCATCAGCCTTACGAACGCGGGTAACCAGTTGGCGCGCGCACCCAGGTAGAAGCCCGTATTGGACAGCACCAGACCCGCGACACGCTCCGAGTGGCAAGCGGCGAAGGCCTGTATTACCATGCCGCCAAGTGAGTGGCCGAGGAAAATCGCTTGCCGGAGTTGCAGCGAGTCCATAATTGCCCGGATGCCTTCTATCACCAGTTCGATAGTTGACGCGGTCGTAGGGATGGTAAAGGAAATGACTTGAGCGCTCGATTCCAAAGCAGCGTTGACCGAGAACATGGACTCAGCCGAACTCCCGGCGCCACCAACAACAAAAATGCTATGCCCGCCGCCGCCACCAACGATGAATTCCCAGGCATCGTTTCCGACTTGCAGAACTTTTTGGGCATGCGTTTCGCGAAACACGCGGAGTACGTGAAGCAACCGGTCGGATGCATCCGTCGCCGGGTGGCCGCTGCCTGGCATAGAAGTCTCAACGTACCACGGGTGCTCGATCTTTGTCGCCGCTCATGTTTCCTCGCCCAGCGTTCACCGGCCTGTCCCCTCCTGAAGGCGGCACTCGGAACTCATCCCGTGCCAATTGGCCCGCAAATCTTCGAAACGCTTCCACGACGGGGACCCAAACGCAACCCCCTCGTCAACAAAGACGCTTGGTCCCGCCTCGCGCAGATTGAACTAAACCGCTTCGCGGTATCCGTCTTTGCCTGAGGCCCGGCATGGCGGGCGGCTCCTGAGAAACACTGGATGAGGTTTATTCCCATAGACCCATCCCATTTCCCAGGAGCAACCCATGACGCCTCTTC
>DATNLV010000815.1:0-4084 GCA_035602665.1 Bryobacteraceae bacterium
AATGCGCATCCATGGGGAGCGTCGCCAGCGCGGGCGGCCGGGGCAAGCGCGCAGAGGCCCGTTTGTCCAACCCGTGAGGAAGGCCCTGCCTAATCCACCCCAGTTACTAGACCCCATTGGGAGCGGGCCGGCGGGAGCGTACATTGGGGCAACGTGACCAACGTCGCCCTCACACGCTTCGCCGGAGGACGGGCAGCCATGCCCATCCCGGGCGCGCACGCATAAATAGGAAGAACCCAATGAAATCCCGCAATCTGACACTATCGGCCGTCGCCGCCCTCGCCACACTGCTTGGCAGCCCCCCTCCCTCCTCCGCCCAGTCCATCCTGAAGACGGCGGGCAACTACTCGGTCCTTGCCAGCCAGGCCATCACCGTGGCCGGCGCCGGCTTCACCATCAAGAACGGCAACGTGGGGCTCTTCCCCGCGGCGACGACAAACATCACCGGGTTCCCGCCGGGGACGGTCAGCGGGACGACGCTCTCGGGGGCCGCGGCGGGGATCATCGCCACCGGCGGCGCGACGCAGCAGGCGGAGGCGGACCTCCAGGTGGCCGCCACGGGCCTGGCCGCCATGGCGCCGAACGCGAACTACTCGAATGTCGACATGGCGAACCTTGGGGCGCTCCCCCCGGGCGTCTACAAGTGGAACGCGGCGGCGACGCTCACCGGGGCGCTCGTCCTCGATGCCCAGGGAAAGAACAACGTCTCCTGGGTCTTCCAGTTCGGCACGGGGCTCACCACCGCCATCAATTCGTCGGTCACCCTGATCAACCCCGGCTCCAACGGGGGCGGCGATGACGCCATCTTCTGGAACGCCGCGACCGGCGCCATCGTCATTGGCAACAACAACACGGTCCTCGGCAATTACATCGCGTACACGAGCATCAGCTTCACAGGCAGCACCGTTCTCCTGGGCGGTGGCGGCGACCGGTTCCTTGCGCTGAACGCCGCGATCACGTTTGCGGGCCCCGGCACGGTCAGCGCCACCGGCGGCCCCGGCGGCAGCGACTGGACCGCCGCCCTGACTCTCAACGGCACCAGCGTGGTGCCCACGACAGGCGGCGGCTCAGGTGGCTCAGGTGGCTCCGGTGGATCAGGTGGATCCGGCGGCACCGGTGGATCCGGCGGCACGGGTGGATCGGGTGGAGGCGGCGGTGCCGGGTCTCCCGTCATCACGAGCCCCAACATTGCCTCGGGCACCGCCGGTGCGCCGATTGGCACCTACACTATCACGGCCACGGGCCTGCCCACGAGCTACAGCGCGACAGGGCTCCCGTCCGGCCTCGTGCTCAACTCCGCGACGGGCGCAATCACGGGCACGCCCACGGTATCGGGAACCTTTGTCGTGACGATCACGGCCACGAACGGCTCCGGCTCGACCTCGACGAGCCTGACGATCTCGATCGCCTCGCCGTCGTACGCGCGGATCCTGGACTTCTCGGCGCGCGCCATGTCCGGGGTGGGCAGCAACACGCTCATCGTGGGATTCGTCGTCTCCGGCAACAACAAGAGCCTCCTTGTGCGCGGCGTCGGCCCGACACTGGCGTCCTTTGGAATCACGAGCCCGCTCTCCGATCCCACGCTGACGCTCAACAGCTCGAGCGGCATGGTCGCCACGAACAGCTCCTGGCAGACCAACAGCATCGGCGTCGCCCAGGGCCCGCTCATAACGGCGGCCGACACCCAGGTGGGGGCGTTCGTCCTGCCGAATGGCAGCGCCGACTCGGCCCTGACGGCCATGGTCAACCAGGGCGCGTACACCGCCAACATCATCAGCCCGAACGGGACCTCGGGCGTGGCGCTCGCGGAAATCTACGATTCCGACGTGAGCCCCAACCCGGTCGCCCGCCTCGTCAACGTGTCCGCACGGATGGACGTCACGGCCGGCCAGGGCGCCCTCATCGCCGGGTTCATGATCCAGGGCAACATTTCCCAGACCGTGCTCATCCGCGGGGTCGGCCCGGCGCTGACCGCCTTTGGCGTCAACGGCGTTCTGGCCGATCCGCAGCTCGTGGTTTATTCGGGCAGCACAGCGCTGGCCTCGAACGCGGGCTGGGGAACCGGCACCAGCACCGCCGCGCAGCTCACCGCCGCCGCCGTGCAGGTGGGGGCGTTTCCCCTGCCGTCCGGCAGCAAGGACTCGGCCATCCTCATCACCCTGCAGCCCGGCGCCTACTCGGTCGTGGTCTCGAGTGTGAGCGGGTCGACCGGTGTGGCCCTGGTTGAGGTCTACGACACCCAGTAGGAGGCAGGGTGGGCCCGCTGGGATTCGAACCCCAGCCAACCGTTTCTTCCGGAAGTCAGCCGGCGACGTGATCAAAACCACGTAAACGGCAGCTAGGCATAGACCCCATAGCCCTGATGCCCCCAAACTGGCACGCTATGGGGCAAGGAGGGTTGATCACAAGAAGCCGAGCCCCGGGGGCTCACCGGTCAACCGCGACGAAAACACCATGACAAAGCTGACGACTGCGGCGAGGAACAAGATACCGGACGGCGGCTTCGCCCTGCCCGGACGCCGATATCCCATTGAGGATGAGGTCCACGCCCGGGACGCGCTTTCCCGCATTTCACAAGGCGGCACTCCTGCCGAAAAAGCGATCGTGCGCGGCAAGGTGCTCGCGCGCTTCCCCCGAATCAAGCAGGGTGGAAAGGCTTCCAAGTAGGACGACACTCGAGCCCGCCCGAAACGGGTTGTCCGGGGTGGCTGCCGCCGACTGCGGGAACGCCGCCGGGTGACAAGGCAAGCAATTCCCCGGGCGACATCGTGCATTTGAACGGGCGCCCAAGCGAAAGAAAGGGAGCCACCAGAATGCCCATTAAACGAATAACCTCAGCTTCCGCATCTCGAGAAAAGGCGCCAAGCGCCCCGGCTAAACTCACAATCCGGAGGCTGCCCACCGGCGTTCGCGGGTTGGACGAAATCCTGGGCGGCGGCATTCCGGAATTCTCCTTCAACCTCATCGGAGGTCATCCCGGTTGCGGCAAGACCACGCTGGCGCACCAGATCGCGTTCGCCAATGCCACCCCGAAGAAGCCGGCGCTCTACTTCACGGTCCTCGGCGAGACCATCATGAAGATGATGCGCTATCAGCAGCAATATTCGTTCTTCGACCTTACGAGAATCGGCAAGGAAATCCGCTTCAGCAATCTGTCCGACATGGTGCTGGAACGGGACCTGGACAAGCTGCTGGACCAAATAATAAAGGAAGTCACCGAGTTCAATCCGGGCATCGTCATTGTGGATTCCTTTCGCACCCTGGTGCGCGAATCGATCGGTGAGGCTGACGAAGTCAAGATGCAGTCGTTCATTCACCGGCTCGCCGAATTCCTGATCAATTGGGAAGCCACCACGTTCTTGCTCGGCGAATATTCCGAGGAGGATATCCGCGACAATCCTATCTTCACCCTTGTCGACGGCATTTTCTGGCTTTCACAGGTGGCCGAGAGGAATTCCGTGGTTCGGAAGCTTCAGTTGGTGAAATTGCGGGGGCAGGCTTCGGTGCCGGGATTGCACACGATCCGCATCACCTCGGACGGGCTGGAGGCTTTCTCACGCACGCTGGGATTGTTCGGCAACAAACCGACGCTGGCGCGACGTCGGCGTCTCTCCATCGGCATTCCCGACCTGGACAAGATGCTGGACGGCGGGATCCTCGAAGGCGACAGCCTGCTGGTCGCCGGTCCTTCCGGAACAGGCAAGTCGGCGATAGCCACGCAGTTCATCGCCGAGGGACTCAAAAATGGTGAACCCGGCATCATGGCGATCTTCGAAGAACGGCCGCAGGGCTATACCCGGAGAGCGGGCGCCTTCGGCCTTAAATTGAAGGCGGCGCAACAGAAGGGATTGCTCGAGACCCTTTATCTTCGCCCGCTCGATCTCTCGGTGGATGAGACCATGCAGGAAATCCTGGACGCCATCAAGAGAACCGGCGCGAGACGCGTTGTGATCGATTCCTTGGTCGGGTTTGAGATGGCGCTGGCTCCCAGTTTTCGCGCCGATTTCCGCGAATCGCTCTACCGAATGATCGGCGCTCTGACGGGGTCCGGAGTCACGATCCTCAGCACGGTGGAGATTGAGGA
>DATNLV010000821.1:0-3875 GCA_035602665.1 Bryobacteraceae bacterium
TGTTGAGGATGGCCACGCGGAGGTCGCCCTTCGTGATGGCGGCGTATGCGGTGGCATTCACGGACTGTGCGTCGAACTCGGTGGCGACCGACGTCGTCCCGCCGAACTGGTCGCCGATCATGATGCCGTAGAAGATCGGACGCGGCTCGAAGCCTTCTTCCAGACTGCCGGCGATGGGCGTGTAGAACGCGCCGCTACGCGCTGTCGCGGCGGGCTTCTTCGCCACTGTCTCGCCCGGAAGGTGCCCGCCCAGGGCAGCGCGGATCTGGCGGGTTCCGCCGCCGTGGAAGTTCACTCCCGCATAGCCGGCGCGGGCCGTCATGAGCATGTAGTCGGCGGCCCACAGCGCCGACGCGAAGGCGTCGCTCATGCCCGGCTTGCCGCCCCGGTAGCAGGAATTTCCCTCGGCCATGCGAAACGGCAGATGCGCGTCCGCGGCGATCTTCGCGATGCGCGCGACCCTGGCGGCCGCCTCGGGAACCGGCGCGAGAAGCCGCTCAATGTTCACCTTCGGATCGTCGGGCGGGCCCATGGCATAGTAGTGGCCGGTCAGCGACACCACCGCATCGGAGACTTTGGGCGGGGCCTGGCTGGGGAACCGCGCGATCCAGTCGGAATCGCTCGCGACATCCGGGCCGGCGAGCCGGGCGAAGGGCACGCGCGCAAAGATGGCGGAGGCGAACTTCAACCACTCGGGAAGGTAACCGTCGAAGCCCCACGAAGGCGGACGGAGGCCGTTGTTGGGCCGTGGATACAGGTCCGGCTCGTTGCCGATCTGGAAATACTCGAGGCGCGTGCCGATCGTTTTGGCCACATAGGCGGCCTCCTCGGCGGCGCGTTCCGGCGACCCTGTGCCCAGGTTCAGACCATAGATCAGCTTCCAGCCCGCAGCGTCGAGGAAGCCCGCGAGGTTGTCTATGGCTTGCGGCGTGATGGCCGTGAGCTGGTGCGGCATCCAGTTCGCATCCGCCGGGCCCGGGGGCGGCTTGAGCAGCGGCGCCACTGCGTCCGGACTGGCCTTCCACCATGTGAACTCGCTCGAGTTGCCGCCGATCCGCAACACGCCCCGCGCGCTCAGCCGTTTGAACAGGGCGGCCAGATCCCTGTTCCGCGCCGAGAAGAAGTCGGGCTCCGCCAGCTGCGAGGATTCGTAACTGAGCCCGGTGTAGCGCACGGGGATGTGCGCGCCCGGGCGGTCGGGATGAACGGTGAGCGTGGCCGTTTGCTCTCGCGCCACCAGGGGCGATGCGGCGGCCGCGGCAGCGAGGAGAAAACGGCGGCGGTCCACGAGCTATACCTCCAGAATCACCGGCATGATCAGCGGGTGCCGCGAAGTCTGCTTGATCAGGAAGCGCCGCAGGTCGCTGCGGATCTTCTCCTTCATGACGCCCCAGTCGGTGCGCTCCTCGTCGCTAGATGTAGCGACGGTTCGCGCCACCAACTCGCGCGCCTTCTCGAGCAGATCGGAACCGTCCTGGGAAATGAAGCCGCGGGTGACGATCTCGGGCAGGCCCTCGATCTTGCCGGTGTGTTTGTTGATGGTGATGATCGGCAGCATGAAGCCTTCCTCGGAGAGATGCCGCCGGTCGCGGATCACGATGTCTTCGACGATGTCGTCGAGCGCGCCGGAGTCGATGCAGACGCGGCCCACGGCCACTTTGCCCGCCTTGCGAGCGCCGTAGCGGTCCAGCTCCAGCGTGTCGCCGCTTTCGAGAATGAAGGTCTCCTCCAGGCCCACCTTGCGCAGGTGCTCGGCCAGCGAGGCGTGCTTGGCGAGTTGCCGGTACTCTCCGTGAATGGGCATGAAATACTTCGGCCGCACCAGGTTGAGAATCAGCTTCAGCTCTTCCGAGCTGGCGTGCCCGGAAACGTGCAGGGGCGGGTTCATCGATCCGTAGAGGACCGAGGCGCCGCGCTTGGCGAAGTGATTCAGCATCCGGTAAATCGCCTTCTCATTACCGGGGATGATGCGCGAGCTGAGAACCACGGTGTCGCCGCGATCGACCGACAGGCTCTTGTGATTGTCCACAGAGACGCGCGCCAGCGCGGACATCGGCTCACCCTGGCTGCCCGAAACCACCGCCAGCAGCTTCGACGGCGCGACATCCATGATGTCCTGCGGCCGCACCAGCAGGCCGTTGGGAATGTGAAGCAGCCCCTGCGAGTGCGCGATTTCGGTGGTGCTCAACATGCTCCGCCCGAGGAACGCCACCTTGCGCCCGAACTCCGCCGCGAGGTCGATGATCTGCTGCAGCCGGTGCACCGAGGAGCTGAAGCAGGAGATGACCACACGCCGCTCGGCGCGGTTCAGGATGTCCTCCATACGCGGGCGTATGGCGCGCTCGCTCTCGGTGTAGCCGGGACGGTCCGAGTTGGTGGAATCGGAAAGCAGCAGCAGAACGCCGCGGCGGCCGTAATCGGCCAGCGTGTGCAGGTCGAAGAGCAGATTGTCGGTGGGCGTCGGGTCTACTTTGAAATCGCCGCTGTGAATCACGACGCCGAGCGGAGTGGTGATGGCGAGCGCAACCGCGTTCACGATGGAGTGCGTGACGTGGATGAACTCGATCTGGAACGGCCCGATTTCGAGTTTGTCGCCGGCCTTGACTTTGTTGAGCTTGGCCTGGTCGAGCAGGTCGTGCTCTTCGAGACGGCGCGAGATCAGCGCCAGCGTGAATTCGGTGGCGTAGACCGGCACGTTCAGTTGCGAGAGCAGGAAGGGCACGGCGCCGATATGGTCCTCATGGCCGTGCGTCAGGATGACCGCGCGAAACTTGTCGCGGTTCTCCTCCAGGTACGCGAAGTCGGGCGTGACGATATCGACCCCGAGCAGTTCTTCGTCGGGGAACATCATGCCCGCATCGATCAGAATGATGTCGTCGCCATAGCGCAGCACCATTGAGTTCATTCCGAACTCGCCGAGGCCGCCCAGCGGGATTACTTGGAGCTTTTGATCGGACATTTACCTTGTACTACTGTACGCTCGTCGCTCGTCGGCCGTCGCCCGTCGATTCAAGTCGCGACGAGCGACATGCGACGCGCGTTTTCAGTTGATCCGAATCGCGGTTAGCGGCGCGGGAGGCGCCGGGGGCAGATTTTCCGGTGGCAGCAGATCGGCCAGCGTGGTCTGGCCAAGCACGCCATCCACCGCCTGCTGCACGCTCCGCCACAAGGAGCGGATGGAGCACTCGATGGTGTGGGCGCAGACCGTCTCCGCGCCGCCGTGCTGGCCGCAGAAGGCCGGATCGTAAAGCCTCCCGCCGAGCACCGCCAGCGCCTCGCTCACGGTAATCCGTGAGAGCGGGCGCGAGAGCGTGTAGCCGCCTGCCTGGCCTCGAGCGCTCGTCACCAGACCGCCGCGCCGTAGGATGCGCAGCAGTTTCGCCACATAGTGGCTGGAGATGTGCTCCGCCCGGCTGATCTCGGGGATCGTCAGGCTGGCGTCCAGCCCCCGACTGCCGATCTGGAGCAGGCACCGGATTCCGTATTCTTCCTGCGCGGATATTTTCACTACATCAGTCCCAATTGAACCAGCGCCGCGGGCGAGAGCCGCTCGCGACCCCAGGGTGGATCCCAAACCAGCTCCAGCTTCACGTCCGTCACGCCCTCGACCGACCGCACCTTGCGCTCGACTTCGCCGGGCAGGCTGCCGGCCGCGGGGCAATTCGGCGCTGTGAGCGTCATCTGGACGGCAACGACGCCGCTCTTGTCCACCTTCAATCCGTAGATCAATCCCAGCTCATAAATGTCCACCGGGATTTCGGGATCGTAGCAGCTCTTCAGCGCCTCGATCACTTTCTGCTCTAAGCTGTCAGGCATCCGCTCGCTCCCGAAAACGGCATGTGGCTTGTGGCGCGTGGCCCGTGGATCCGAAGCGA
>DATNLV010000834.1:0-9571 GCA_035602665.1 Bryobacteraceae bacterium
CTGACGTATCGGGCGATGCGCATGGACCTCTCCCTTCCGCTGCTCGAATCCGTGCTGCCGAGCAATCATCGCCACCTCGAAAGGGCTGTGTCGCGGGTGCTCGACTTTCCGGGTAATCGCATCGGCATCTTCGGACTGGCTTTCAAGGAAGACACCGACGATCTTCGCGAGAGCCCCGCCGTGGCAGCGATCGAACAATGGATCGGCAAAGGGAAAGAAGTCCGGATTTATGATCCGCACATTCGGCTGGAGGCCATCTACGGCAGCAACCGCAGTTTCGTCCTGAACGCTTTGCCACATATCGGGAAGCTGTTGGTGGGCGGGCTGGACGAGGTTCTGAGCTGGTGCGAGTGCGTGGTGATCACGCAGAAGCCGGATGCGCGCGCGGCGGAGCAGATTGGCGCGGCTGGGAAGCCCGTCATCGATCTTGCGGGATCGCGGTAGGATTTCGAGCAGTATGATTGACAGAGGACCAGGGGTGGGACAGGCACGAATTTCGCAAAGGCGGCGAAATTCGAGCCAGTCCCGGGTTTGCCGCCAATTGCCTACGGCCGCGCGACTTCGATCAGGGCTCGCAGATTCTCGCGCGGCGTTCCAGGGCTGACGCCGCCTCCCACCGAGAGGATCAGCGGGCCGCCGTCACCGGCCGCCATCACCTCGCGGGCCGAGTGGCGAACCATCTCCGGCGTGCCGCGGACCGCGATATCGAGGGGCGGCACGTTGCCCATCAGGCACATGCGTCCGCCGGTCTTCTCGTGGGCTTCGCGGACGCCGATCTGGTGGCTCCAGTTCAGCACGTCGAAGCCGGTATCGGGAAGGTCGGCGAGAAACGGCCGCACGTTGGCGTCGTTGTGGTAGACCTTCACGCAGTCGGGCGGAAACGCGTCCGCGATCTGCTTGAGGTAAGGGTGAGCGAACTCGCGATAGGCGCGGGGAGACAGGAATCCCACGATGTCGTCGAGGACCAGGATGCCTTCGAAGTCGTCGCCGATCGCTTCCGCCTGGGCCGTTAGCCAGTCGATGGAGGCCCGCGTCGTCAAGGCCAGCAGGCGCTTCACCACGTCGGGCTGGTCGACCATGTCGGTCATGAGGTTGGTGACGCCGCGCAGAAACGCGGCCAGGCACAGTGGGCCCCGCGCCGCCACCATCGGGATGATGGAGCCGGCGTCGTGGATCCGCGACTTAAATTTGCGGTAGCGGTGAAGCGCGAGCGGCATCAACCCGTCGGTGCGCGGATCGACGGGCGCCAGGCAGTCCACGTCCTCCAGGCGCACGAGCGAGGCGCACTGGTCTGGCGTGCGGTCGGGATAAAAGTGAATGCGGTTCCCGAAGGCCGAGGGCTCGATCGCCATTCCGAGTTCCACCCACCAGGAGGGCAGCAGGATGATCTCGGGAAATTCACGCTCCACGCGCAGGTTGGCTTCAAACCAGGTTTCGGGGTCGAAGAAGTAGTCGTAATGGCTGATGCCGAGATAGCCCGGCATCCAGGGACTGTCCACGATCAAGGCTAGCGGCACGCCGGCGCCGGGCTCGCGCTTGGCCGCTCGTCTGAAATCGCGCCACTGCTCAGGTCGCATGGGTCCCTTCAATTGTCATTCGGGCGCCCGCCAGACTGCAAGGCCCGTACCTGGCGTGCTTCGTTAGCGCCCGTTGAACTCCTCGGCCGCGCGAATCATTGCCACGATGTTCTCCACCGGCGTGCGTGCCTGGATGTTATGAACGGTGGTTAGAACGAAGCCGCCGTCTTTGTGAAAGGCCTCGCACCGCCGCAGCACCTGCTCGCGCACTTCGGCGGGCGTGCCGAAAGGCAGCACTTGCTGGGTGTCCACCCCGCCGCCCCAGAAGACCAGATCGCGGCCGTATTTCTGCTTGAGTGGTTCCGCGTCCATGCCGGTGGCGGAGCACTGCACGGGGTTCAGGATGTCGAAGCCGGCCTCGATAAGCGACGGAAGGAACCTTTCCACGGCGCCGCAGGAATGTTTGAACGTCTTCCACGGCGTGTTTTGGTGCACCCAGCCGGTGATCTGCCGGTAGTAGGGCAGCCACAGTTCGCGGAACGTAGCGACCGAGCAGAACGACGACGTCTGGGTTCCGAAATCCGTCCCGCAGACGTTGACCACGTCAACCATCTCGCCGAGTCGCGCCGCGATCCGCGCCAGGTTCGCCAGCGCGATCTCGCACTGGCCCTGGAAAACGGCGCGCACGTAGTCCCGGCGCGCGCGTGTGGAAACGTACCACTCTGCAACATCGCGGATCCCCTTGGGGTGGGGAAGTCCGACTCCCGGAATCAGAGCGACGTCGCCGAGCGCCGTGCCGCCGAAGTTGGCCACCACGGCCCGTCCGGTCGCGGCCGCGCGTCGCGCTTCGCGCTCCAGGTGCGCTAGCTCCTCTTCGGAGATTGGTCCGTATTCCTCCAGATTGTCGGCCGGGTCGAGTTGATCTTCTTCGAATGGCTGCTGCCGGATGATGGCGTCGAAGAAGTACCCGCCGTTGGGCATGCGGGCGCTGGGAGGATTCCCGGGATCGCCGAGCGGGTGCATCAGGGTGTCGCCCCGTTCGTCGATGGTGACGTTGAAACCGCCGGGAACCAGCACTTCCTCGCCGCCAGAAAGGCGGAACGGCTTCCAGTTTTCGGCAGGGAATCCGAAGCGCGTCATGCGCCGGTATACGCCCTCGGTGTCGATGCCCAGCGCGAGCTTCAGGTCTTCGTCGATCTCGCCGAGCAGTTGTCCGGGGTCGATGACCTTGACCGGCTTCTTCTCGAGGCCGAAATAGTCTCGCAGCGCCAGGACGCAGGTGGCGTGGATGCCAGTCACCGGTGTGCCGCCGAAGTCCATCGGAATCCGGTCCGGCTCCTGGTGGTCCAAGGCGCAACGCACTCGTTCTCTGCCGCTGGTTTTCGTCACTTGTCAGCCCACAGCGTAGCACGGCGACAGACAATGCTCAGCCGAGATATCGCGCCATCAGGTCGATGCGCAGCGGAGCGAACAGGATGTGTTTGCCCGCGCGGTACTGCTGCTCTCGCGCCATGCGGCACATCTCGACGATCTGGCCCGGGTTGCCCCTGGCGCTGTCGAGGACGCGCGGGCGGAAATCGGCAAGGTCGAATTCCCGCAAGCCGAAACGGTCCGCCGCCAGATCGAACAGCGTGGCCGCCTCCGGATCGGAGAGCGGCGTCATCTCGAGTGTGGATCGGGGGTCCCAGAACAAGCGATGGAGCGCGCCGAGCCGAACGGGATCCCGCGAAATGGCGATCATTGTCATTCCGGGAGTGTGGTACAGGCGCTGGAAGAACCGGTAGGCCTGGAGGCTGGAGCCGTCGATGCCGTCGAGCACCAGCAAGCGCGGGCTGGCTGCCAGAGCGCTCCAGATCAGGCCGCGCAGGTGAACGCTGGTCTGCAGGTCCGCTCCGTTGAAGACGCGGGG
The DNA here is from genome assembly GCA_035602665.1 of Bryobacteraceae bacterium. GTDB lineage: Bacteria > Acidobacteriota > Terriglobia > Bryobacterales > Bryobacteraceae > DASWZN01. The sequence continues at coordinate 3,427 of DATNLV010000834.1, forward strand.
AACAACAGGCGAACCTCGGCCGGCTCCACCCATCGCGTCTTCATCGCTATGGGCGGCCCGCAGGGCCATGGGGACTCCCTGACGGTCGCGGTTCGGTGCTGACGCGGGAGTCTAGCACTGTCGCCAGGGTCGCGAGCATCTCGTGCAGCGTGGGCCGGTGCTGCAGGTGCAACGCGCCATCGATTGAGGCCGTCACCGACTGCACCAGCGCCGTTTTTCCGGAACCCGCGGGCCCCAGCACCAGCAGCGATTCCCGGCGCCGCACGGCCTCTTCGATCCGGCGCCTCTCTTTCAGGAGCCCGACCAGAGGGAGCCCGCTCACTTCACCACTAAGACGTTGCAGGGCGCCATGCGCGTGAGATTCTGGGACGTGCCGCCCCATAGATGTTCGTAGATCCTCGAGTGGCCGGTGTATCCGATCACCAGCAGGTCGAAACCCTTCTCGCGAGCGAATTCGACGACGGCCTTCACTTCGTGTCCGCGCACCACCACCGTCTGCAGATCGATTCCTCGCAGTGTCGCACGCCGTTTGCACTGGGCCGCGAGCTCGTCGAAGTAGCCGTTCTCCGCTTCGATCTCGTCGCTCACCTCGTCGATGGTTTCCCCGTCATGAATCGCCCTCTCTTCGACGCTGATCATGTCCAGCGAGGCTCCGAGAACCTTGGCCAGATCGAGGGCTGTGTCGAAGGCCTTCTGCGCGCCTTCGGAGCCATCGTGCGCCACCAGGATCTTCTCAATCATGGCTTCGGCTTCGACCGTTGGATGCGAATCATCTCGACGTCGCTCATTGCGATCAGGCCCTTGTCCATCATCTCTTCCACCGCGGGCAGGAGCCGCGCGATGTTCTCGGCCGAGTCGACGATACTCACCACGATCGGCAGGTCGTGCGTGAGCATGTGGGACCTGTGCACTTCCGCGGTCTCGCCGTATCCCTCCAGCGCACGATAGACGGTAGCGCCCGCGATATGCAGTTCGCGGCACTTTTCGACCACGGCTTCGTAGAGCGGCTTTCCACGGTAGCGATCGTGCTCCGAGAAGTGCAACCGCAGGATCTTAGCCGGCGTGGGTGCTGGCATCGCCTGCCTCCGTGAGCGGGTGGGAGTGGATCAGCCGGATGATGTCCACGTCCGAGGTCACCACCAGCCCGTCCTCGATCATCTCGGTTACGGCGTCGCGGGCGGCCAGAATTTTGTCGGGCGCATCCACTACGGCGATCATGATCGGACAATCTTTTGAGCGATGCAGAAAGCTCTCTTTGTGCGTGTGCCCTTTGGCGCCGTAGCCCAGAATCCCGCGGTAGACGGTGGCGCCCGCGATATCCATCATGCGGAGCCGCTTGACGATGGCGTCGTGGAGCGGCTCGCCGTTCCACCGGTCCGCCTCGCCCATGTAGATTCGCATGAGCTTCGCCTGGCCGCGCTTCTCCTCGTGCGGATGCTTCGGCTCGGGCCGCTTTTCCTTGGTCGCGATCTTGAAGACGGTTGTATCCTGGACCTCGATGAGACCGTCGGTCACCATGTCGTAGAGCGTCGGCAGCAGCTCGTCCACCTTGTCGGCCGCTTCGACGAACTCGACGCGGATGGGCAGATGCTCAGCCAGGACCTCGATCTTCGGGGTGTGCAGGACATGGTGGGCGCCGAAGCCCGCCATCGCGCGCGAAGCGGTCGCGCCAGAGACGCCCTTATGCATCAGGAACTGGAGGATCGCCTCGTAGAGCGACTCCAGGTGATACTGCGTGTCTTCGTTGACGTAGATGGTTACTTTTTTCGCTGGCCCCTTCTTAAGCATGGAGCCCTCCTCGCCGTCCTAACGCCGGGCGGCCAGAACCGCGCCGGCCCAGACCGCCGCAAAACCAAGCGCAACACTCCCAACCATGTTCAGGAGCCCGAGCATCGATCCGCCCTCGCGAACCGCCCGAAAGCTCTCGTACTCGAAACTGGAAAACGTCGTGTATCCGCCCAGAAACCCGATCACCAGGACCAGGCGCCAGTACGGGTGCGGCTGAAACCGTTCGGTAAACACGGTCATCAGCACGCCGATGGCGAACGATCCGGTGACATTGATGACCAGCGTGCCGAGCGGGAACTTGCCGCCGAAGCGGTTCATGATCGCCGCTCCAAGGACATACCGCGCCAGGGAACCCAGTCCTCCACCCAGCACAACCATGATGTATTTCCCCAACTAGACCAGCCCTCCAGACTGTGCGACGCGATCGGCCCGGCCCCGCCGAAACCCGATAGTACTGCATGTCTTTCGAGGGCGCAAGCCGTGATCCCACACGCATCCTCTACCGATCCTCTTTCTGCAGTTCCGTCGTCATCGAGGCAAGTCCCGGCTGCTTCTCCGCTCGCGGCAACAGATGCTTTGGCAGGAACCAGGCGTTGGCGATCGCGGTAGGTATGACCGCGCTGCCGATCACGGTGGCCACCAGGAAGGAATACTGCGCCTGGTCGATGATCCCGTGATTCAGGCCGAACAGGGCAGAGATGGTGCCGAACGTCAGGCCGGTGGACATCATGAGGGAGTAGTAGAGGCCCTCGTGTCCCAGATAGTCGAACGCCCGAACGGTGGGTACCAGCGGGACCATCTTGCCGATCATCTTGGCCGCGAACAACGCCAGGAAAACGGCGGGGGCCGCGATCAAGACGGGAACCGACACAAGGGAGCCGGCGCGGATGAAGTAGAACGGAGTCAGCAGGCCGAATGTGAGTGTGCGCAGCCGGCGAATCAGCACGTGATCCTTGCCGACCGTTCCGGCCAGAACCATGCCGATGATGTAGGCCGGGAGCACCGCCTCGCTGCCAGACCAGGCGGCCAACCCACCCATCCCGAAAAGCAGGAACAGAATGTACTTGGCCTCCAGCTCCGAGACACGCCCGCCGTATCGCTCGAAGAACCAGGGCGTAACGAATGGCAGGGTCGCGAAGACGACGATGCTCGCCACGATGAAGACCACGGTTCTGCCCGTGAACGGGGCGAAGATGAGGCCCAGGCCGATCACGGTTCCGAGGTCGTTTACGAAGCAGGCCGCCAGTATGCCTTTCCCGAACTCGGTTCGGTTGAGACCGAGCTCCAGCATGACCGAGTAGACCACGGCGACCGAGGTGGTGGAGAGCGCGATTCCCGCCAGCCAGCTCGAGCGCACGGACCAATGGAGCACGAAGTGGGCTACAGCCGCGGCTCCCAGGAACGGGCCGCAAAAGCCAACCAGGCCGACGGTGAGCGACTCTTTCCACTTGGTGCGAAAGATGGCGGGGTCCAGTTCCGCGCCCGCAAGAAAGGTCAATACGATCGCGCCCGTGCCCGCGAGGAACGTGATCCAGGCGGACTTCGCCCCCAGGAACTGGGTCCCGATCAGCGCGCCGATGATCAACTGGGCGACCGTGCCGACGACGATCTCAGACAGCGCCGTGGAGATTCGCAGCCAGATAGCGAGCAGAACGGCTATGAGGGCGAGAAAAAGCCACAGCGCCGCGGAGAACCAAACCTGTTCCATTTCCGTGACCTCCAACACGCTACACGGGGGATTCCAACTTATGGCGCGACGAGTCGAGACGGCTCAGATCGTCACGGATCTGGGGCGCCTTCTCACCCGCGCCCGCCATCAGGCGCTCGATGGTGCCGATCAAATCTTCCAGGCGCCCCGCCGCCTCCTTGTCCATGGCGTACAGGGCCGTGTTGACGCTCTTTTCCCACTGCGAGGCCAGGCGCGAGAGGTTCTTGAACACCACGCCCGCGATCGTCTTCCGGAAGTGCCGGCGGACGATGCCCTTCGCCAGCGACATGGGAATCAGGAACGAGATCAACTCCCACTCGCGATCGAAAAGCCGGCCGATGCGGATGTCCGGACTGCGCGGCTCCCTAGCCTCGATCTCGACTTCCGTCGTGCGCAGCGGCACGCCGAAGGCCTCCATGGTTCGCTCGGAAATGCGGTTTCGAAAATCCTGGAGGGATTGCGAGAGCTGCCGGCCGACCCGGTGCAGCGGATCGAGGAAGTCTTTCCGGTGCCCGTTGGACAGGCTGACCATCTCCCCGGTGATGGCCGGTTCCAGCCAGGCCGCGAACTCGCGGGCCGCCACGGCGAGCGACTTAGTCCAGGCCGGATACTGCCGCTCGAAATCGCTGACGAGGCGTGCATCGATTTCGTGCTCGTGCGCCTCGAGCGTGCGCGCAAACTGCTCTCTCGCGTTCGCGGCGGTGTGGCGGACGATGAGGCGCAGAGACAACTTGGAGTCGTCGAGCGATCTTTTCTCGCCGAGGATCTTGCGCTTCAGGGCTTCGCGCTCGGAGTCGGCCGCCTCAGCGGTTTTGAGGGCCACGGCCAGGTACTCCGTGCATTCCCGCAGCAGCGTCTCCACCTTGCGGGCCAGGATCGCACGGCGCTGTTCGTCCGAATGCTCGACCGCTCGGGAAACGAGCGCTTCCTCAAACCGCGTCTGGAGCGCCTCGTAGCCGGGCCGGATCGAGTACGGATAGATCGGGGCTGAGCCGTCCCAGTGGCGCGTCAGCTGCTTGCGGACGAAGTCCTCCACCTGCCGCCATTCGCTCTCCTGAAGAGTGTCCACCTTCGTAAGCAACACGGAAATGTTCGGCGTGTACCGGCTCAATTGGCGGATGAGTTCGATGTCCCTTTGCGAAAGCGGTGGGTCCACGCCGACGGCCACGATCGCCAGGCCTACGTTGGGCAGCCACCCGAGCGAGGCGTCCGTGTTGTGGGATAGAACACTCTCGAGGCCGGGCGTATCCACAAAGCGGACGCCGCGGAAGCGGCCGAGCGTGGGGAGTTCGACGCTCACGAGCGCCACCCGTTTGTAGTTCTCCGGGTTGCGCGCTTCGTCAACGTAAGCGCCGATATCCTCCAGCGGCGCCTCTTCGGTGCGACCGTCGAGATATTGGACTACCGCCCGCTCCTTCGGGCCGTAGCGGATTTCGCTGACCACCGAAGTTACAGGCACAACACCGACGGGCAGCAGGTCGCGCCCGAGCAGGCGATTCAGAAAGCTGCTCTTGCCGGCTTTGAAGCGCCCGAAAACGGCGACGTTCAGCGCTTGATCGCGCGCGAAGGCGCGGCAACTGGAGATCAGCGGTGCCAGCGCCGAGATGCCGTATCTGCTCGCGACTTCCTCGGCAAGCCCGATCCTGTCGCGGGCGCCGGCAGACGCACTCTCCATAACGTCCTTGTAGCTCTCGGGAGGGGGTTGGCCGACCTCCCGCAGCATGAATGTGCAGGAGTCATTGGCCGGTTGGACGGCGTTAAGCGAACTCCACCGCTCTACTACCAGTATAGAGGGGAAGGCCCCCCGCTACTACACGGTAGTGCGCTAAATCTGTGTGCCGGTTCGCGTTCTACAACTTCTGCCGGGTCCACAAGACGCTGAGAATTACGCCTGCGATGGCCGCTGGAATCGCAGACCACATCTGGAGCGTGAGGGAAGTTTTGGAAGCGGTATAATGAGACCGTCATTCAGGTAGTTGCTGGGCACACGCGACTTTGAATGGTTTATCCCCCCACAGTATTAGCAGAACAGATCCGGAGGCGGAGAACTTTGCTTGGTCGGATATCCACAGCTCAGCGTATCTACGATTGTCTCGTACGATCACGCCAGAATTACCAGATTGGACACTTAGGCCGGCCGCAGCCGGATCACCGTTGGTCGCGGATGTCATGACTCCTAACCCCAGGCCACCCGCAATTTCTCTGGTTAGATGAAAAAGAACGAAACGTGATACGTGCTGTTTGAATCTCTGTGGATGAATTCTCACGAGTTGTCTAAAGTGAGGTTCGGAGGTGTAGTAGAAAGATCCATGTTGCTCGAAGCGAAGCGAGTTGATGCACGGTATAAAGTCGTCGTCCTCCCGTTTAGCCTTCGGGGATTGATGCGTCTGTCTGGAGGAGGAGAGGAATTGAGGTGCTGGGATCTCCTTTGATTTTCCCAATGTGATCGCAGCAGCGTCTCTGTAGATATCCCGTGGGACTCGGTATAGCAAATGGTACGCGAACAACAAGAGCCATACAGCCATGGTCACGACTACGGTGTCCCGAAGATTCTCCTTCCATGCCTGCCTCATGCTTGCAGGCCCCTGCCTGAGCAGCTTAATAAGAGCCACGAGCAGCGGAACAACCAAGAGCCCGACAACGATGGCC
>DATNLV010000838.1:0-8137 GCA_035602665.1 Bryobacteraceae bacterium
GCCTATGCGGTAACGGCCGCGTCCGTCGGTCTGCGCCCCATGCTGCTGCCAGTACTGCGGCTTGCGGCGATTGTATCCGGCGACGAGCAGGCTTATGTTCGCGCCGGCCAATGGGTCGCCGTCCGGGCCGGTGACGGTTCCGGAGATGGATCCGACGGGCCGCATGCGAAGCGTGACGCGCCGGTCCTCCGCAGTGGCGAGCGAGAGGACCTCGGGCGGCTGCTCCCGGCTCACGGTGCCGAAGCGCGCCAGCTCGTATCCGTCGCGCTGTGCGGTGAGGGAGTATTGCCCGGGGGGAACTCGCGAGAATAAGAATCCGCCGTGGTCGTCGGTCCAAGCCACGGCGTCGGAGGGATCGGCGGATTTGGTTTCGAGTTTGACCACGGCGCGCGGGACCGGCGCCCCGGTGGCGTCATCGAGGACCACGCCGGTGATGGAGGCATAGCGGGGCGCCGCGGGCCGCACTTGTCCCCAGGCCGCCGCGGCGAGCGCTAGAACCAGGCATCGTGATCCTGCGCGGAGCATTTTCTTTCAGCGTATCTCAGCCCGCGGGACCCGAACCCAGGCCGAGCGAAACGGGCTGCCGCTAGGTTAGACACCCGGTCGCGGTGAAGAGTTTCAACGCCGTTCAGCCCAACTTCTCTTTGAGGAGTTGGTTGACGGCCGCCGGGTTGGCCTGGCCTCGGCTGGCCTTCATGACCTGGCCGACGAAGAAGGCGAGGACGCTGGTCTTGCCGCCCTTGTACTGCTCCAACTGCTTGGGATTGGCGGCCAGCACCTCGTCGACGATCTTCGCCAGCGCGCCGGTGTCGCTGATCTGCTTCAGGCCGGAGCGCTCGATGACGGCTCCGGCTGAGTCGCCGCTGGCTAACATCCCGGCGAAGACTTCCTTGGCCATCTTGCCTGAGATCTCGCCCTTCGCGATGCGCGCGATCAGCTCGCCGAGGTGCTCGGCCGACACCGGCGATTCGGCGATCGACTTGCCGGTCTCCTTCAACGCCGCGGCCAGGTCGCCCATCACCCAGTTAGCCGCCGCCCGCGGATCGCCCGCCGCCGCGGCCGCCTTCTCGAAGTAGTCGCTGTTCTCGCGGGTCGCCGTGAGCACATCCGCGGCATACTCGCCGAGCCCGTAGGCGGCGACGAAGCGCGCGCGCCGCGACGCAGGCAGCTCGGGCATCTCGCTGCGGACGCGCTCGCGCCAGGCGTCGCCGATGCGCAGCGGCGCCAGGTCCGGCTCGGGGAAATAGCGGTAGTCGTGGGCGTGCTCTTTCGAGCGCATGCCCACGGTCTCGTTCGCATCGGGGTTGTAGAGGCGCGTTTCCTGCTCCACGCGGCCGCCGCTCTCGACCAGTTCGACCTGCCTCGCGATCTCGTAATCGAGGGCCATTTTCAGGAAGCGGAACGAATTCAGGTTCTTCACCTCGGCCTTGGTGCCGAGCTTCTCCTGGCCGCGCGGGCGCACCGAAACGTTGGCGTCGCAGCGCAGGTGGCCCTTCTCCATGTCGCAGCTGGAAACCTCGATGTACTGCAGGCGCTGCTTTAGCTCGGTCAGGAATGCGTAGGCTTCGTCCGAGGAGCGCATGTCGGGATCGGAAACGATTTCGATGAGGGGCGTGCCGCTGCGGTTCAGATCCACGTAGGTGTAGCGCGCGGAGTCGGGAAAGCCATCGTGCAGGCTCTTGCCGGCGTCGTCCTCCAGGTGAACGCGCGTGATGCCGATGCGCCTGGCGGCCCCGTCCACGACGAGTTCGAGGAAGCCGTGCTCGGCCAGCGGCTGATCGTACTGGCTGATCTGGAAGCCCTTGGGCAGGTCGGGATAGAAGTAGTTCTTGCGCGCGAAGCGCGAGAATGGCCGGACCTCGCAATTCAGCGCGAAGGCGGCCTTCATCGCCATTTCGATGACGGCGCGGTTTGGCACCGGCAGCGCGCCGGGAAGTCCCAGGCACACCGGGCAGACGTTGGTGTTCGGGGCGGCGCCGAAGCCGGCGGGACAGCGGCAGAAGATTTTCGATCGCGTCGCCAGTTGGACGTGGACTTCGAGGCCGATGACCGCTTCGTACTTCGTGAGCGCTGTGGTGGCGGAAGACATTCTCTACATTATATGGGTGCCCAGCTTTCAGCCATCGGCCATCGACCATCGACTGGTCCCCATCTGCTATCCTGTGGCGCGGGTCCAATCTATGTCCTCATCGAGTCCGGAGACCGTGCGTAGCGCCACCGCCAATCCCATCGGGCCGGCGGGCCGCCTGGTGTCGCTCGACGTTTTCCGGGGCGCCACCATTGCCTCGATGATCCTGGTGAATAATCCCGGAAGCTGGGACGCGGTCTATCCGCCGCTGCGCCACTCCGCGTGGCACGGCTGGACCTTCACCGACATGGTCTTCCCCTTCTTTCTCTGGATTGTCGGCGTGGCCATGACGTTCTCGTTCGCCAAGCGCGTCGAACGCGGCGACGATCGCATGCGGTTGTTACTGCACACGGCCCGGCGCGCCGCCTTCATCTTCGGACTGGGCCTGGTGCTGAACGGATTTCCGCACTTCGACCTGGCGACGTGGCGCATCCCCGGAGTGCTCCAGCGGATTGCCGTGTGTTACCTGATTGGCGCGGCCATCTTCGTGTGCACGAAGTGGCGCGGCCAGCTGATCTGGATCGTCGGCCTGCTGGCCGGTTACTGGATGCTGATGACGCTGGTGCCGGTGCCCGGCGCGGGTGTGGGTTGGATCGAGAAGGATGCGAACCTGGCGAAGTACGTCGACGGCCTGGTGCTGGGCCATCACATGTGGGGCCAGACGCGGACCTGGGATCCCGAAGGCCTGCTCAGCACGCTGCCCGCCATTGCCACGGTTCTGTTCGGAGCCCTCGCCGGCGGCCTGCTCCGTTCCGCTCTGACGGCGGCCGAGAAGACCGCGTGGATGTTTTTCGGCGGCAACGTGCTGGTGTTCGGCGGGCTGGTCATGAACGTCTGGTTCCCCATCAACAAGAACCTCTGGACGAGCTCCTATGTGGTCTTCATGGCGGGCCTGGCGTCGATCGTCTTTGCGTGCTGTTACTGGCTGGTGGACGTGAAGGGGCACCGCGGGTGGTGCCGGCCGTTTGCGATTTACGGGATGAACGCGATCGCCGTGTATGTACTGGCGGGAGCGCTCGAGACCATGCTGGACATGATTCACGTGGGCACCCCGCCGGAGTCGCTACACGGATTCCTGTATGACCACTTGTTCGCGCCGCTGGCCGGCCCGCTCAACGCGTCGCTGCTGTGGGCGGTGTGCTGCGTGCTGCTGCTCTACGCGGTGGCGTATGGCCTGTACCGGCGTAAGTGGTTCCTCAAGGTGTGACCGGCGCGCTTACAGGCTGCGGATGAGCCAGACTACGAACACGATCACAATAACGGTTCCAAGCAATCCTAAACCGAGCATTGTATTTCTCCTTTGAGCGTTGCCATTTACTTTGACTTACTAACAGCGACCCTCCGGACTCTTTATTGACATGCAGCGGAGAGTCGCTGGCTTCCCGAGGGGCGGTCGAGGCTAGTGGATGTTGATCTTGAGCAGGGCGTCCGAGTGCTCGTGGCGCCAGCCCCAGTAATTCTGCCGGTCGTTTTCCTTGATCTTGTCAAAGTCGCGGTACTTGCGATGGTTTTCTTTTCCCCAGGCGCGATACGCCTGATCCTCATTGTTGTTCCATTGATGATCGTCGTTGTGTCGTTTGTCGTGGTACGTGCGAACGACCACGTGATCGTCGGCTCGCAAAACTGTCGGCGCCATTGCGATCGGCACCATAAGGGCGGCACTCAGCAGGGCCGTATTCCAGAAACGTCTCATGTCACTCTCCTCTTCGCAGGGGATAGAGCACTTGTGGTGCCAAGCGTAGTCCGGCGCGTAGCGAACAGAATACAAAGGCGAGCGTCTCCCGCTCGGGGCTCCCCGCCACTCGGAATCGAGCCGAAACGTGCAACGGATGGCGTCAGGCGGGCGTGGGTAGTGCATATCCTGCATCTGGGGAAGCCCGCATCGACCGGAAACCGAAACTTCGAGTTCGCGCCGGCGTGACAATCCCCTTATCAGCCCCGCGCCGCGCTCAGTAGCATCTTGGACCGCTAGCCCTTGTCCCGTGCGATCGGCCCAGGCGTGGCGCCCACCGCGCGGAGGTAATCCGCCGGAGCGAGCAGGATCTGAGTTCCGCGGACGCCGGCCGACACCGAAATCACATCGAAGAGCTCGATGGTTTCCTCGACCCAGACCGGCATGGGGCGTTTGAGTCCGAGCGCCGTGACGCCGCCGCGAACGTAGCCGGTGAGCGGCTGCACTTCCTTAAGCGGGACGAGTTCGACGCGGCGGTCGCCCGACAGTCGCGCCAGGGCTTTGGGATCGAGTTCCGCGTTCGCCGGGATCACGGCCATCATGACGCCGGTGCGGTCGCCGCGCGCGACCAGCGTCTTGAAGACCTGCTCGGGCGGAAGGCCGACCTTGGCGGCCACGGTCGCGGCGGCCAGGTGCTCGGCTTCGACCTCGTATTCGCGCAGCTCGTACCGGATTCCGAGCTGATCGAGCTGGCGGGCCGCGTTGGTTTTCATCGGGCGACTTATAGTGTAAGCCCCGCTGCGCGGGCCTGTGGTATTCTTCCATGAGCTATGGAGGCAAGCACGGCGCTCTCCGATCCGCGTTACCAAAGCGTCGGCGGCTGGCTTGCGCTCTTCTGCCTGGGACTGATCGTCTTCACTCCACTGCTCACGTTAAACTCGCTCGTAGATGCACACAGTTCCGCCGTACGGCTCGCTGACCGATACCCAGGCTTCCTGATCACTACGCTAGTGGACGGTGTGTTGAGTCTGGCGCTGGCGGCGTTCAGCGCCTACGCCGGCCTTGGGTTGTGGCGCATCCGCCCCGGGGCCGTTCGAACCGCCGAGATCTACCTCCTCTGTTATCTCTGCTACCAGGGCATCGCCGCGGTGTTGCCATTCATGGCCGGGTTCCCCGCGTCCGCGAATCATGCTCTCACCGAGGGGGTATACAAGAACCTGACGCGCGGCCTCCTGTATTTTGGCGTCTGGTATGGGTACCTCAATAAGTCAAGGCGCGTGAAGGCGACTTACAGCGCCTGCCGCTCCCTAAGTGCGCCGGACTTACCCTGAATGGAATACCGGCGGCTTGGCAAGACCGGACTTATGATTTCGGCGGTTGCGCTGGGCGGGCACTGGAAGGGACTCGAAGCGGCGCTCGGGCGGCCGTTCCAGGGCTCGGGCTACGACGACTCCGACTTCGAGAACATCCACGCGCCAGACTTCATCGCCAACCGGCATGAGGTGGTCAGCCGCGCCATCGAACTGGGCGTGAATTACGTGGATGCCTGCTCGCCGCAAGAGGTCCTCGCCTACAGCAAGGCGCTCGAGGGCCGGCGCGACGCGATGTATCTCGGATACTCGTGGCACACGCGCGAGCCGCGGTTCCCGGAATGGCGCAGCGCGGGCCGGCTGATGGAGGGTCTGGAAGCAAGCCTGGCGGAGGCCGGGCTCGACGCCGTGGATCTGTGGCGAGTCTCGCTGCCGGCCGACGGCATCGGGGACGCGAGCGAGCGGCGGCGGATCGAGGAAGCCACCGTGGAGGCGCTCGCCCTGGCGAAGCGGCAGGGCAAGGCGCGCTTTACCGGTGTGTCGAGCCACGATGCCGCCTGGCTGCGCATGATGATGGCGCGGTACCCGGAACAGATCGAGGCGGTTCTGTTCCCGGTGCCCTGCGGCGCGAAACCCGGCGCGGACACACTGTTCGAGACCGCGTTGGCTCACGACGCCGGCGTGCTGGGGATCAAGCCGTTCGGCGGCGGCGCGCTCTTCAGCGGAGACGGCTGCGACGGCTGGCGCGCGCGCCTGGCGATCCGCCACATCCTCGGGAATCCCCTTGCGGCCACGCTCCCCGGCTGCACCAGCGCCCAGCAGGTGACCAACGCCGTAGCGGCCGTCGAGGAGCCGCGCACGTTCGATCCCGAAGAGCGGGCCGAGTTGGAGCGGTCGGTGGCCGCGATGCAGGCGCGCGTTCCGGCCTGGCTCAGGAGCTGGCAGAGTCCGTGACGGGTTCGAGCGGCGTGACCGGATCGAGCAGCAGCCAGCACACCACGCCGACCAGATAGATGGCCGCCATCACGTGGATCGGCACCACCCAGTTGTTGTTGGTGGCTTTCAAGAGATCGGCCGCGACCACGGGCGCGATGCCGCCCGCCATATTGCCCATCATGTTCATCGAACCGGAGAGCGTGCCCGCGTATTTGCCGCCGATATCCATGCACGCGCCCCAGGCGCTGGCCATCACCAGGTCATTCCCGAAACTGGCGCAGCCCATCGCCACCATGGCCCAGAAAGGATCCTGGATGCCGGTGTGAACGTAGAGCAGCACCGCCGCGCCGAGGCAGCCGACCGAGGCGGTAGCGCGCCGCGCGATCTTTACGCTGCCCGTCCAGCGCGCCAACCGCGCCGCGACCACGCCTCCCACCATGCATCCGATGCCGCCAAACAGCAGCGGGAAGCTGGCCAGCCGCGCGGCATAGGCGTCGCTGAGATGGTGGGATTCGCGCAGGTAGGTCGGCAGCCATTGCACATAAAACCAGAACGTGTAGGACAGGCAGAAATACTGGATCCACAGCATCCAGACGGAGGGCCGCGTGAACAGCTTGCGCCAGGGCACATGCCGGTGCGCCGGGTCGTGCTTCACCGTGTCGCCTAGCAGCGCCAGTTCGGCGGCGTTCACGGCCGGGTGCTGGCGCGGATCGTCGCGAAACCAACGGTAGAACACGACCGCCCAGACGATACCCAGGAGCCCGAAGATCCGGAACGCCTGGCGCCACGTGACCCAGTGCAGCATCCAGGCCACCAACATGGGCGTGAACGCGCCGCCCCAGCGGGCGAACATCCACAGGATGCCTTGGGCGCGCACGCGCTCGCGATGCGGCAGCCAGGTGGTAAAGACCTTGGTGAGATTCGGGAAGCAGCCCGCCTCGCCCGCTCCGAAAAGGAAGTTGGCGGTGGTCATCGAGCCCAGGTTCCACATCGAGCCCATCACGGCCGTCATCACGCTCCAACAGCTCACGATGCGCAGCAGCACGCGGCGGGGACCGAGCCAATCTCCCATCCAGCCGCCGGGAATTTCGAACAGCGCGTAGGCCCAGGCGAAGGCGGCGAAAATGTAGCTCATCTGCATCTTGGAGAGGTGCAGATCGGCCCGGATGTTCGGTTCGGCCTGCCCCATGCAGAAGCGATCGATATAGGTGATGATGGCCAGCGTGATGGCGAACAGAACGACCAGGTGCCGCGCGTGCGTGGGCTTCTGCATGTGCCTATTCGACGCTTTCGACTGACGCAGAGATCCAGTTCAGATACGAATCGAGGCCATCGATGAGCGGGAGCGCGACGATCTCCGGCAGCTCGTAGGAGTGTAGCTCGCGGACGGCAGACTCGAGCGGTGCGAACTGGCCGCGCGTGGTCTTCGCCAGCAGCAGGCACTCGGAGGCCTCTTCCACCGCATCCTTCCAGCGGTAGACGCTCTCGATGCCGGGGACGATGTTCACGCAGGCCGCCACGCGGCGCTCAACCAGGGCTCGCGCGATCTTGCGCCCTTCTTCCGGCGAGCCGCAGGTGACGAGGACGACGATCTTGTCGGTCAAACGGGCTCCTTGGTCGGGAAATCGAGCGCCGGCGCGAGATTCCACTGGCGCCGACGGTCAAACAGGATTATAAACAATGTAGGGATGAAACCAGTGGTACATCGCATCGGCCGCGCCTGCGCGCTTCTGGCGATCATGGCGTTTGTGTTCTTCGGGCTTCGCGTTCCGCAGGCCATCGGGGACCTGAAGACGAAACACGAGACCATTCGCCGTCTCCAGAAGGAGAACGCCGACCTCGAAAAAGAGCTCAAGGAGAAAGAGGATCGCGTGCGCAAACTGCGCGACAGCCGTTCGGAGCAGGAACTCGAAATCCGGCGGCAACTGCGCTACCAGCGCGAAGGCGAGACCTCCATCATCCTGCCCGAGCAGAAGCCCGCCAAGTAACTCTGTGGCGCAGGCACTCCTGCCTGCCGCGCCCAATGCCACTTTCCAAGATGTGAGAATCGTGCGAAGGTTGTGGGGCAGGTTGTCAACCTGCGGCGGGTTG
>DATNLV010000261.1:0-7633 GCA_035602665.1 Bryobacteraceae bacterium
GCTCCGGGCCGTTCCGAATGCGTCCCTCAGATGAGGGAAAGGGGGCTCATGCAAAGGCCAAAACAAAAACATCCGTCGATCACGATTTTCCTTGACTCGAGGAGCCTTCTCATGGAAACCGCGACCGTCAGGGAGCGGACCTGGCGGTCAGAGCCTGGCGTCTGAGCTGACAGCTGAGGGCTGAAAGCTGAAGGCTGACGGCGGGGACGACTTCCTATGTCGTCCCTGCCGTCTCCGTCGCCTTCTTCTCGAACGGCGTCTTCAAATACTTCGCCGCCTCTTCCTGCGCGCCCTGCGTGTTGTCCCGCGTGCGGACGGCCTGCGTGTACTCGCTGACGGCGCGCTCCCGCTGCCCCGTGATGTCGAAGATCTTGCCCAGATTGATGTGCGACCAGACCTCGGTCCACTTCGGATCGAGGTTGCCGTTGATCGCCTCGCGGAACTCGTTCGCCGCCGACTGGTAGTTGTCCTGCAGGAAGAACGTCTCGCCGATCCGGTAGTGGGCGAGCGAGCTGGCCCGGTTCACCTCCAGCGCCTTCTGGTATTCCTTAAGCGCCTCGTTGAACTCGCCGATTTCGGCGAACTGTTCGCCGCGCCGGATCTCCACCTGCACCCGGATCGGATCGCTGAAGCGCAGCACCTTGTTCAGCGGATCGATGGCCAGCGACTTCGGCTTGCCGAAGGTGTCCACCGAGAACTCGGTCGAAGTCCCCATCACGTCGATGCGCTGCTGCTCCGGATTGCCCTCGGTCTCGATCTTCAGATCGACGGGCATGCGGAAGGTGTCCAGGTCCTGCGAAACCTTGCCCATCACGCGGAAGCCGCCCTCGCCCTTCGGCCCGCCCTTCTGCGTGCGGTAGATGGTGTAGTCCATCTTGAACTCGGGCGCGCCGCTCGATTCGATCCACTGCAGGAAGAAATAGCGCAGCTTCTGGCCGTAGATCGCCTCCGCCACTTTCTCGAAGTCCTCGGTCTTCACCGTGCTCCACGCGTACTTGCCGGGGAACTCGTGCACCAACTTCTCGAATCCCGCGTCGGTGATGACGTACCGCAGCATGTTCAGCACGGCCGCGCCCTTGCTGGCTGTCAGCGACCAGAACTCCGGCGAGTAGTCGTCCAGCCGCGCGGTCTGGCCGATCGGCACGTCGTTCATGGTGAGCGCGTCGATGTACAGATCCCTGGTCTCGGATTCGAGCGACGACGGCCCGTTGGTGTGCTCCAGGTAGAGAATTTCCGAATACCGCGCCATGCCGTTGGTCAGCCACAGGCCGCCGCGCGTCGCCGGCGAAATCAGCGCGCCCCACCATTGCCGCGCCACCTGGTTGGTCAGCAGCCGCACCGCCACCTGCTTGCCGATCCCCTGCGGCGACAGGAATATCAGCCCCGGCGCCGAGTATCCGTTGGCCGCGCCATCCTCGGTCTCGACCAGCGTCAGGTTGGCTTGCGGCGGAAGGCCGTAGATGCCGGTCAGGTAGACCATGAGTCGCGCGACTTCCTCGGCGTAGGCGCTAGCCATCGCCTTCTCCGCACCGCGGAAGTACAGCGACGTGGTCACGCCTTCCGCGGTGATGCGCGCGGGGTCGCCCTGGACGATCGCGATGCTGCCCGGGAACGACGGGTGATCGTAGGCGAAGCTGAAGGTGACGCCATCGCCGGCCGCCTCGTGCTTCTCGATGCCTGGCGCCAGCACCGTGTAGCCGGCCGGTACCGTGATCTTCAAGTCCGCGGTGAAACGGTCGGTGGTGTAGCCCGCCACCGGAAACCAGCGAGCGGGGTAGAGCAGAAACCCGTGGTCGTCGTTCAGCGCCGCGAACTTGATGCCGAAGACCGGAGAATCCTCTTTGCCGGTCAGCCGGCCGTCGTAGTAGAACACCACGCGCGCGGGCTTGCCCTTCGGCAGCGGCTGAGCGAAGTTCAGGATCACCGAAAAGTTCTGGCGCTGGCGCGTCGAGGACACCTGCCTGCCGGCCTCGTCTTCGACTTTCGAAACATCGAGCGCGTTGTTCAACTCGAACGTGGCGGTGCTGGTTTCGTCTTGAGGGACGAATTCCACCTGCGCCTTCGCCCGTATCGTCTGCATCCGCGGATTCACCTCCGCTTCGATGCCGTAATGCTGAACGTCGATGCGCGAGGGCCGCTGCTGTGCCGACGCGACCGCCGCCGCGCCCACTAAGGCGAGCGCCAACGAGAGCTTCCGAGCCATTCTCCGTCTCTCCCCAATACTCTTCTAACTCTTGGAAGGCTGCCGTACGCGGTTGGTTCCGAGAATCTCGTCCACGATTCCCGCCGCCCTCTCCATCGGGTCCTCGGGGCCGGCCAGCGCGCGGCCGACTTCCCCGAGCTGCCGCCGCATTTCATCCCGCTCGACGGGGCTATTTAGGAGCTTCAGCGCCTCGGCGGCCAGCCGCTCCCCCGTCATTTCATTTTGCATCAGTTCGGGTATGACTGCGCGCCCGGCGATCAGGTTCACCATCGAGTAGAACGGCACGTCCACCAAAAACTTCCCGGCGAACCAACTCAGCGAGGTGACCTTGTAGAAGGTGACCATCGGCGTCCCCAGCAGCGCCGCCTCGACCGTGACCGTGCCGCTCGCCGCCAGCGCCACGGTGGCGTGAGCCAGCAGGTCCCACGTTTCACCTTCAATTACTTGGATGGCGCCGCCCGGATTGCGTTCCCTAAAATCGCTCAGTCCCGCCCTGCCGAGTACCAGATTCACCGGCATGCGGTCCGCGATCCTGGCCGCGGCGTCCATCAGCGCCGGCATGTGGCGCGCTGCCTCGGCCTCCCGCGAGCCTGGCAGCAGCGCGATCAGCGGCCGGTCCGCAGCGAGGCCGTGCTTCCGGAAAAACTCCTCCCTGCCGAGCGACGGCCTGACCAGGCGCGAAAGGGGATGGCCGATGTAGGTGGCCGCGACGCCGTGCTCGCGGAAGAACGGCTCTTCGAACGGGAAGATGCACAGTAGCCGGTCGATGTTGCGCCGCATCGCCGGCAGCCGGCCCTTCCGCCACGCCCACACCTGCGGCGCCACCAGGTACACCACCGGGATTCCCATGCGCTTAAACTGCCGCGCCAGGCGCAAGTGGAAATCGGGACTGTCGGTCAGGATGGCGAGCGCCGGCCGCTCCGCGCGCGCGGCCTTCAGCAGCTTTCGATACTCGCGCCAGACGCGCGGGATGTGCGCGACCACCTCGATCAGCCCCACTACGGCCAGGCTGGCGGCATCCACCACCGTCCCGACGCCCACCGCCCGCATCCTCGGCCCGGTGCATCCGAACAGCTCCAGATCCGGGTGCCGCCGCAACAATTCGGCCGCCAGGCTCGCCGCGTACAGATCGCCCGAAGCCTCGCCCGCGGAAATCAGGATCTTGAACGCCACCACCCGTCAGCCTACAACAGGACCGGTGGGGCATGCGAAGTTCGTTACCGTGCCGCGACCGCAAGGGAGCGGACCATGCGTCGAGCCGGGCGCCGTCCGGACTACCGCCACCGGAACAACCGCAGCGCCACGAAAAAGCACACCACCAGCCAGGCCGTGATGATCGCCACCTCGCCGCGCACCTGCGCCAGGCCCGCGCCCTCGATCATGTTCGCCCGCAGCACGTTCGCCACCGCCGTCAGCGGAAGCGCCTGGATGAACGGCTGCACCACCGCCGGAAAACGCTCCGCCGAGAAGAACACGCCCGAGGCAATCCACATCGGCAGCATGACCGCGTTCATGAGCCCCGATGCCGCTTCGATCGTGCGCACGCGCGAGGCCGTCAGCAGCCCCAGCGCGCTGAAGCAGAATGCGGAGAGAACGCACAGCGCCGCCAGCTCCCACAGCGAGCCGCGCAGCGGAGTCCCGAACACCGCCACGCCGAAGCCCACCAGCACCGCGACCTCCACGAACAACAGCGTCAGCCGCGACAGCAGAAACGACAGCAGGTATTGCGCGCGCGACATGGGCGTTGCTACCAGGCGCTTCAGCAGGTTTCTGCGGCGCGCGTCCACGATCGTGAAGCCCATCCCCCACATCCCGCTGCCCATCAGGTTCATGCCCACCAGCCCAGGAATCAGGAAGTCGATGTACCGAGAGCCCGGTTCGCGCACCAGGCTGTCGGACTCCGGCGCCGGATCGTGCACGCCCGCGGCCCGCAGGATGGCGCGCTCGGCCAGCAGCCGCGCGGCCCGGCCGTCGGGATTGGTGTCGTCATACCGGTACACCACGCCGCCCTGCGGACCGGCCAGCGCCAGCAGCACGATGCGCCCGGTGCGAAGCCCGCGCTCTCCCGCCTCGCGGCTCACCACTTCCGGCGCCAGCGTCTTCTCCATTCGCAGCGCGCTCGCCAGTTGCGCGCTCTCCGCGCCCACCCGCACCACCTCCGCCGGCCGGTTCCGGAACGCGATGCCGAGCCCCGCCGCCAGCAGGATCGGGAAGATGAACACCCAGAAGACCGCCTCGGGCTCGCGCCGGAATTCGCGGAACCGCACCAGCGTGAGCTGCACCAGAGGATGATCGACAAATGCCCGCCGCCCGGTTTCAATCTTCACGGAGGTGCCTCCCGGTGAGAGTGACAAACACGTCCTCGAGCGTGGCGGAGTGCGTCCGTAGCTCGGTCAGCTCAATGCCGCGGCCATCCAGTTCGTCGAGCAGCGCCGGAACCGCCAGGTGCAGCTCGGTCACCTGCAGTTGAAAACCGCCCGTGTCGGCGCGAGCCCGCCGCACGCCCTTCAGCGCTTCGAAGACCGTCACGTCGAGCGCGGCCCCGCCGGTGGCGAACTCGACGACGTGATCCGCCCCGATCGAAGCGATCAGTTCGCGCGGAGTGCCGAGCGAGATGACTTTCCCGTGGTCCATGATGGCCACGTGATCGGAGAGGCGCTCCGCCTCGTCCATGTAGTGCGTGGTCAGGATGATGGTGCGGCCATCCCGCTTGAACTGTTCGATGAGCTCCCACATCTGGCGCCGCGCCTGCGGATCGAGGCCGGTGGTGGGCTCGTCGAGGAACAGGAGGTCGGGGTCGCCCACCAGCGCGCAAGCGATCGCGAGCCGCTGCTTCTGGCCCCCCGAAAGATGGCGCACTTGCGCGCCCGTCTTCTCCTCGAGCTGCACCATCGCCACCACGTCCGCCACGGCAGGCCCGCGCTCGTAGAAGCTGCGGAAGAGGCGCAGGGTCTCTTCCACCGTGAGCTTATCGGCGAGCTGCGTCTCCTGAAGCTGGACGCCCAGGCGCTGCCGCAAACGCCGCGCATCCGTTTCCCAGGTGAGACCGAGAACCTCGACCGTTCCGGCGTCGGCCGCGAGCAGCCCCTCGCAGATTTCGATGGTAGTGGTTTTGCCGGCGCCGTTCGGCCCCAGCAGCGCGAAGCACTCGCCCGCGCTGGCGTCGAGGTCGACGCCATCCACGGCCACCACGTCGCCGTAAGCCTTGCGCAGGCCCCTCAGACGCAAGGCCACCTTGCCGTTCGCCATAGCTCCAGGGGAGCACAAAATGAAAATCCTTCGCAACAAAGGCCAACTTCTTGCAGCCTACCCCGCCGCCGTGGCATCTTCGAAGTATGGGCCAGATGACCACCAACAAGCTCACGCTCGCAATCGCTCTGCTGCTGCCGCTCGCCTGCCTGGCCGCCGACGACTTCAAACCACTCGACATAAAACCGGGCCTCTGGGAGACCACCATCACCACCCAGGCCAAGGGCATCCAGCCGGCGCCCCCGGAGATGATGGCCAAGCTCACGCCCGAACAGCGCGCTCAGATCGAGGCGGCCGCGAAGGCCAAGGGAGGCGTCGGCCAGCAGACCAGGGTCATGAAATCCTGCCTCACCGCCGACGACCTGAAGAAGCCGTTTTCGCTCAGCGACGACGCCCACGCGTGCACGCGCGCCGTCATTAGCTCATCCGGCACAAAACAGGAGGTTCACTTCGAGTGCACCAAAGGCCCGGTGAGCAGCTCCGGCGAAATCCACGTCGAAGCCCTCAGCCCGGAAAGCACCAAGGGCGGCTCGCAGTATACTTCCCGGGACTCAACCCACAGAATGGACGCCAAAGTCACCTTCACCGCCCGCTTCCTCAGCGCCGACTGCGGCCTCTTCACGAAAAAGTAGTGCCGGGGGGGCGGGCTTCAGCCCCGCAGCTCTTTCGCTCACCGTACGCTCTCTCTGTATCAGCTCGCGATCGCCCTCCGAGTGCCGCGCACCGGGAATGCCGAGCCACCGCCATCACGCCACCGCGCCGCAGCACCGAACCGCGCGCGTAAGCAAGCGGACGCCCCAGACTCATCGCTCTCTCCCCTTCATTCCACCGGCACCAGAAATCCCCGCTCCACCAACTCGCGCATCAGCGCCACGCAATTCGGCGTGATTCGCCCGAGGTCCTCTCCCAGCGCCTGCGCGGCCTGCTCCAGGACCTCGCCCAGCGTGTGCAGGCCGTCGCACCGCGCCACCATGCCCACCAGTCGCAAGTCGATATCGGATTTGTATTGCAGCCCCTGCGCCAGCCGGATTTTGGCCGTGCGTACCCGCCACGAGCCATCCTCCCACTTCGAGACGTGGTCCAGCCGCACGCTTTCCGCCACGCGAAACTTCGCCGCGAGCAGCGCCCGATCGTCCGCCGCCTCGAGATAATCGCGCAGGCCGAACGCGCCGAGGACAGAGTCGCCGAACGGGCCGGAGGTGCTGGCCGGCGCGTCCTCGATCCGCAGCCAGTTCCGGCCGCTGCTGGCCTTCCGGATCGCGATCAAACCAGTGCTGACCGCCTCGAGTCCCACGCTCGCATAGTAGCCGACCCACTCCTCGTACAGCCGCGAGGATTCCTCATCGCCGGCTTCTTCCGTATCGTCGATCCACACGTGCGCATAGCGGCCGGCGTCCTGTGTGTCGGTGCGCATCACCCAGGCGTCGCAGCCGGTGCCGCTGAACCACTCCGCCAGGCGCTCCTTCCAGTCCTGGCCCGCGATGTGCGCCCAGTCGCAGACGATCTGGCAGAATCCGCCCTCGTTCAGGCAGCTCGCGCCATTGCGGATCAGCGCGCGCGCGAATCCGTCCAGCGGCACGCCGCTGTCGCGATACGCGAACCGGCGCGAGGGCGTCAACGCAAACGGCGGGTTCGAGACTACCAGATCGAAGGTGCGACCGCGCACCGGTTCGAACGTGTCGCCTTCCAGGAGCTCGATCTTATCCTCGCAACCGTTGAAAGCGGCGTTGAAGCGCGCGAACTCCAGGGCGCGCGCGCTCGTATCCGTGGCCCAGACGCGGTCGCTGTGCGCCGCCGCCAGGAACGCCTGCACCCCGCTCCCGGTGCCCAGGTCGAGCACCGAGCGCACCGGGCGCCGCACCGTGAAATCGGCCAGCGTCGCGGTGCTCGAGGTCATGCCCATCACCTGATCCGGCCGCCCCAGCGCCTCCTCCATTTCCTGATGATCCGACGCCATCACCAGCTTGCGGAACTCCATCATCCGTACCAGCCCGCGCACCTGGTTCCCTTCGATCGCGATCAGTCCCGCGCGCGCCCACTCTTCGACCGGGACCGGGGCCAGCGCGCGTCTGGCGGCCTCGAGTTCCTCGGGCAGGCCGAGCAGGAACAGCCGCACCAGCGCGTCGATCGGGCGGCCGCGCCCCGTCTTGTGGCGGAAGTAAGCGCGGTCCCGTCCCAGGC
>DATNLV010000841.1:0-21018 GCA_035602665.1 Bryobacteraceae bacterium
TGTTGACGTAAACGACAATGCCTGCCGATTCCTGGGCTACACGCGAGACGAGCTGCTGCGAACACGCGTAAGCGACATCGACCCTCCCGAGAACCGTTCCAACGCTTCAGCCATCGTCCGGCAGCTGTTCAGCGAAGGTTCTGTTATTAGAGAACAGACACTCGTATCGAAGGACGGGCGGCGGCTTCCCGTAGAGATCAGCTCGCATGTGTTTGACCTGGATGGCTCGCCGACGATGATCTCCTCGGTGCGGGACATCTCCGACCGGAAGGCGGCACAGGCACGACTCCAGGCGCAGCACGAGAGATTTCAGAGCATTATCGAGAACACCGACGCGGGGTATTTCCGCATCGGGCTGGACGGCTGTTTCAAGGACGTAAACCCGGCGTGGCTGCGCATGTATGGATTCACTCGAAAGGAGGAGGCCGTCGGACTGCATTTCTCCGCGGTTCAGAAACCAGACGACCTGGCCGCTGCAGAAGACGTTGTCGCGAGGATCACGCGAGGCGAGTCCCATGGTGGTGGTGAGTTCTCTAGAATGCGCCGGGATGGGACAGTCAGCTACCACACCTTCTCGGCCAATCCCGTTTTCGACGGCACTCGTGTCATCGGCGTCGAGGGCTTTCTGCTCGATATCAGCGACCGCAAGATGGCCGACCAGGCGAGACAGCGCAGCGAAGAGCGGTACAGCTCGCTCTTCGACTCCGTGAATGAAGGGATCGCGTTGCACCGGCTGGTCCTTGCCAATGGCGTTCCAGCCAACTACGTCCTGCTCGACGTCAACCGGCGCTATGAGGAGATCGTCGGCATCAAGCGGGAGCACGTTGCGAACAGGCTAGCCACGGAGGTGTATGCGACTCCGGACGCTCCCTATCTGACCGAGTATGCGTCCGTCGTTAAGACGGGAGAGCCGCTCCGGTTCGAGACCTACTTTGCACCGATGGACAAACACTTTGTCGTCTCGGTCGCTCGGATGGGAGAACAAGAGTTCGCAACGATCTTCTTCGACGTGACAGAACAGAAGAGGACGCAAGAGGCGCTTCAGAGAGCTTCCAGCGCTATTGTCCATGCGGAGCGTCATTACCGCCTGATGTTCAACAGCGGTTCGGACGCTGTCCTGGTTCACAAACTCGGCGAGGACGGCCTGCCAGGACGGTTCTCGGAAGTCAACGACAATGCCTGCCGCCAGCTGGGTTATTCACGCGAGGAACTGCTGCGGATGCGGCCGGTTGAGATTGACGCTCCCGAAGAGCACGCCAAGATCGCAATCAGGGCGCGAGCTCTTGCTGCCGAAGGCCAGGTGCTGTGGGAGGGCGTTCACATCGCCAGGGACGGCCAGCGGATTCCCGTGGAGGTCAACACTCACCTTGTAGATTTGGATGGGTCGAAGACGATTATTTCCTGCGTGCGCGATATTACCGAGCGCAAGGAGGCCGAGGCCGCCAAGGCGAGTCTCGAAGAACAACTGCGCCAGGCGCAGAAGTTAGAAAGCGTGGGCAGGCTCGCCGGTGGCGTGGCGCATGATTTCAACAATCTTCTTACGGTCATCAACGGCTATAGCGACTTTCTCCTCCTCAGGCTGAGCGCCGATGATCCTTCGCGGCGGTTCGCTGAGGAGATCAAGAAGGCCGGTGAGCGAGCCACAAGTCTCACAAAGCAGTTACTGGCATTCAGTCGTAAGCAGGTAATCGAGCCTCGGGTCCTGGACCTGGGCGCGGTCATCGCCGAATCCGTGCCGATGCTCGAACGGTTGATCGGTGAAGACATCGTATTGGAGACGCATCTGGACGGTCTCCAGGGGCAGGTGATGGCGGACCCCGATCAACTGCATCAGGTCCTCATGAATCTTGCCGTGAATGCTCGTGACGCTATGCCCGATGGGGGAAGGCTGACGATCGAAACGGGAAATGTCCACCTTGGCCGGGAAAGCACGGCCGTGCAGTCGGGCGGAGCCCCAGGGCGTTACATTCTAATGGCCGTGAGCGATACCGGACAGGGCATGGACCAAGCGGTCCGTCAACAGATCTTTGAGCCGTTCTTCACGACCAAGGAATTAGGAAGAGGGACCGGGCTAGGGCTGTCGACAGTTTACGGCATCGTGCGGCAGAGCGGCGGTTGGATCGACGTCTGGAGCGAAGTGGGGGTCGGTTCATCTTTCAACGTGTATCTCCCCCGCATCGACGCCTGTCCCGTTCCCGAGGGAGACGCAGACGCCGCTCACGCGCAAGGAGGCGGTGAAACCATTCTCGTAGTCGAGGACCAGGAAGCCGTTCGCTCCTTCGCCAAGACCTGTTTGGAACAATACGGCTATCACGTGATTGACGGGGCCGATGGCGAGCAGGCCTTAGCGGCTGCCAAGGCGCATCCAGGGCATATTGACCTGTTGCTGGTGGATGTGGTCTTGCCCGGCATGAACGGTCGGGAGTTGGCTGAACGGCTGAAAGAACTGCGCCCAAGCATCAAGGTGTTGTTTGTATCGGGCTATACCGCGGATGTCATTGCCCAGCGGGGAGTCCTGGAACGTGGCGTGGCCTTTCTGCACAAGCCGTTCACTCCAGGGCAACTGACGGCGAAGGTGCGAGACGTATTGGCGACCTCGCTGAATCGATGACCGGGGGCGACGCTGGAGCCGTTCAGGCCGGGAACCAGGTCAAGCGGACACTGGGCCCGGACACTCCTCCGAAAGGACTTCGCAGACGATCGAGAATAGCGAAGCTGGAGGGAATGGCTTGCCGAGCGTAGCGGCCGCACCGCACAGCCCCGCGGCCGGTAGCATTGTTCCGTTCATGAAGCCAGACATGCAGATGATTTTGAGTTTCGGCAACTTTGCGCGGACGGTCCTCATAAACTCAAAACCGTCCATGTCCGGCATGCACAAATCGAGCAGGATCAGATCGCAGGCTGTCTCTTCGACTGCCGCTAGCGCTTCCTTGCCGTTGCTTGCTTCCCTCACGCAGAAGCGCGGGCCCTCCAGGGTGATCCGGCATAAGGTCCGGACTTGCGGGTCGTCATCGACGATGAGGATCGTGTTGTCCACAGAGCCTGAAGGGATCGCCGTCCTTCGAGTGTAGTGGCCAGGCGGCGGAGAATTCTCAAACAGTCGGGGCCGAACGAACTTGCATTTTGCTCGCGCCCTGGGCAACTCGGCGGCGAATGCCGTCCAGGGTATGGCGGAGGAAGAGGGATTCGGCTCGTCCGCAAATCACATAAAACACGCACGACTTTGGTGGCTTTGACGTGCAAACTCGCTGCAGCATCCGCCCCCGCCAGGGCGGTCCGGGAGGCGACTTGAAAATGGGGGCGGAATAACGCGGGTGGCCGCCCTGTCTCGCCTCATTCCGCCCCATTGTCCCTGACCACAAACACCAGATGGCGCCTCTGACTCATGGCGAGAATCGCCCGGGAAAGGAGACGCGATCAGGCCCTAGCGTGAACGTGCTTCCGGCCTGCTGGCTTCCGCTCCGGTTGTTCCTCGGCGATGCCGGAGAGCGCGACGGGTTCGCGATCGGGAAATTCCGCGACCAGAAGAAGGGCGCCGCCCATGGCTTCAACGGTCTTGCGCAGAGTGGAGATCATTAGATCGGCGCGTTTCTCGAGTTTGGATACGCCGTCCTGCCCGATCCCGAGGGCCTTTGCCATACGCACCTGTGTCAGCTTGCGGGCGTGCCGCAACTCCTGGAGTGTCATCTCCTCGGCAATGAGTTGAGTTGTTCGGGCCTCAACCTTCTTGCGACGGGCCGGGCTCAATTCCTTCCGTATCCGTTCCAGGTTGGTCATGGTCGTCACTTCCTTTCCTTCTGCTTCTTGATCGCAGTCAGATGTGCATCGAAGCGGTCATCGGCCTTCCCTATCAACTGGCGGTAGAAACGCTTCTCGCTGCCTCCCGACTTGTCACCGCCGCAAAGGAGGATCGCTCGGCGCTTCGGGTCGAAGGCGAACGCGAAGCGCCAGACACCGTCGGCTGCATCAAACCGCAATTCCTTCATGTTCGCGATGCGAGCCGTTGAGGGTATCCACTCGAGGTCGTCCCAATTGCGGGCCGAATCGCTCGAGAAGCGCGATGTGCGCGAGCAACTCGTCCTGTACGTCCTTGTGCAGTTCGCGGTATTCGGGGACAAACTCATCGTGCAGGTCGACTTCCCACTTCACCGATTCAGTATGCACTATGATAACTATGCCGTCAAGTGCATGTGTTGGCCTCCCGCTCGCGCTTGCGAGAGAAAAGCCGCAGCCGGTACCGCCGGCAGGAGCGGAGCCCGGGAAGCCGGTCACCAGGAGGAGGAATTTCCCAACGGGATTTCGCCCAACCGTCGCAGGAAAAACTGACGGCTGGATGGCTCCCGAGCTGCAAATTCGCTACATCTCGCTCGTCGCTGTGTAGCTGCGTGACTTAACCTGGCGGAGGAAGGGGGATTCGAACCCCCGAGGGCCTTCCGACCCTAACGGTTTTCAAGACCGCCGCCTTCGACCGCTCGGCCATTCCTCCAGTCCCAAGCTAGCCTGTTTTACAGGCAGCCGCAATTCCCGTTGACGTAGGGCGAATAAAAGGCGAATATGGAGGCATGCACCTCGTCGGAATCGCCAGGCTCGCCGCCTCGAGCGAACTCCTGGCCGCAAAACGCGCCGTGGAATACTTCGAGCTCCCTACCCGGCGCTTCCTCAACCGCACCTCCGAGCGCATGCCGTTTCAGTGGACCATCAATCCCTACCGTGGCTGCGAGTTCGGTTGCGTCTACTGCTACGCCCGCTACACGCACGAGTTCATGGAACTCGACGGCGTGGATGCCTTCGAGCGGAAAATCTTCGCCAAGCAGTTCTTCGCCGCCTCGCTCGCCGCCGAGCTGCGCAAGATCAGCCGTAAGGATTGGATCGCCATCGGGACCGCCACCGATCCTTATCAGCCGGCCGAGAAGCGCTTCGAGGTGACCCGCGAGATTCTGAAAGTATTCGCGGCGGGCCGCGGGCGCCGGCTCAGCGTCACCACCAAGTCGGACATGATGATGCGCGATCTCGATCTCTTTCAGGAAATCGCCCGCGCGAACGTTTTCCACGTGAACTTCACCGTGACCACGATGGACGAGAAGCTGGCGCGGCTGCTGGAACCCCGCGCACCGCGTCCCGGGTTGCGGCTCGACGCGGCGCGCCAGTTGGCCCGGGCCGGCATCCAGGTAGGCGTTTTTCCGAATCCTATCATGCCGCTCCTCACGGACAGTGAGGAGAGTCTAGATGCCGTGGCGAGCGCGGCGAAGGAAGCCGGCGCTACGTTCCTGGGCGGAGGACCGCTCTTTCTGAAGGAGTGCGCGAAGCAGGTGTTTCTGCCGTTTATCGAGCGCCATTTCCCGCGCCTCGCGCCGGAGTACGAGAGGCTCTACCGGACCGGAGCCTTTCTCCGCGGCGAATACGTGGAACGAATCCGCGAGCGCATCAAACTCGTTCGCGCGCGTCACGGTCTGGGCGACTCACCCATCGAGTACACGCCGGAGTTGTGGGAACCCGAGCCCGAGCAGGGCAACCTGTTCGAGCCGGTCTGTTCCGTGCGGGAGGAGTGTTGATTGGGGACGGCGATTCAATGCGTGCGGGTCCCGTCAAGTCATTCAAGAATCAACCCAAAGATGGACTTGACACGCCAGGGAGGTGGGGAGTAGCATCGTACCTGCAATTCACAAAGCTATCAAGAAGGCGGGCTAATAACAATGAGCGCGGTTTCCAGGTTCGGGCATGTGGGTCTTGCAGCGTTGGCATTCCTGTTGTTGATGTATACCTGCGCGCCGGCGGCGAACGCCGCGACGGTGTTCTCGGTTAGCGGGCCTAATACGAGCGACGCGTTGTCGACTACCATTCTGATTCAAAGTAGTCATCTCGGCTTCGGCGTTGAGTTCACAACAGCCACCAACTACTCGAACGTGAGCTTCTCCGTCACCCTAGCGGACACTTTGGGAGTGCCCTCGACCGTGGGTCTGGAAGTGTTTCTCACCAGTCAGATCGGCCCTGGCACCACTTCGTCGAGCGAAATCGCCAGCGCCACGCCGACGGTCAATGTGGTGAACGGCGGCACGTCGGCGCCCTACAACCTGTCTCAGGTGGACATTCTCTCGTTGCCCTTCCTGCCGGCTGGGACCTACTATCTGACGTTTGATGCCACTTCGGTCTCGGACGGATCCCCGAAAATTGTGGAGAGCCTTGACGCTCAGAGGATTGTGGCGACGCTTCCCGGCGTCACTGTGGACCCCACACTGGATACCGGCGGTCCAGCGTCTTATCTGCCGGCGTCGGGTTTCGGACACCTAGATGGCGTCAGCTCCTGGTTCGCGATGACCGGCGACCCCGCCAGCGTTCCAGAACCCTCCACGCTGCTGATCTCACTTTCTGGGATCGCAGTTGTGGTGGGTGCATCGAGAAGGAAAGGGTTGAACCGGAAGGGCTGACGAACTGCGTCAGCTTGCCACCCGAGCCGGAGCACGGCAGCTTGTTCGAGCCCCCGGCGGTCGTGCCATCATCTTAGGGGATGCCGGAACTTCCCGAAGTTGAAACCATCGTGCGGTCGGTGGCTCCCCGCCTCCTCGGCCGCGAGATCCGCAAGGCGCGCTTCTACTCGCGGCTGGTGATGCGCGGCGACGCGGCCAGAACCGCGGCCCGCTTGCGGGGCAGGCGCATCGAGGCGGTCCGCCGTCACGGCAAGTTCATCCTGGTGGAACTCGGTGGCGGCCTGACGCTAGCCATCCATCTCGGGATGACGGGCAGCCTGCTCTGGAACGCGGAGCCCGGTCCGCACGCGCGCGCCGTCTTCGATCTGGACGCCGGGCGCCTGGTCTTTGACGATCCGCGCCAGTTCGGCCGCATCGAACTGTGCAAATCGCTGCCGGAGCGCGCCGCACGGCTCGGCCCGGACGCGCTGGAGGCTGGCGCGGAGGAGTTCGCCGCGCGTCTGGCTTCGCGACGCGGCCGCATCAAGCCGCTCCTTCTGAACCAGGCTTTTTTGCGCGGCCTCGGGAACATCTACGTGGACGAATCGCTGTTCGGTGCGCGCATCCATCCGCTTGCGTCCGTGGAGCGGCTCTCGCCGGCGCGAGTCCGACGGCTCCACACCGCGATTCGGGAGGTGTTGAGCGCGGCGGTCGAAGCCGGCGGCTCTTCGATTTCCGACTACGTCGATGCCGACGGACGCGCCGGGAGCTTCCAGGTGCAGCACCACGTGTACGGCAGAGAAGGCGCGCCCTGCCCGCGCTGCGGCACCGCGATCCGGCGCATCGTGGTGGGCCAGCGCGGCACACACTACTGCCCCGCGTGCCAGCGCGCCTGAGCTTCTGGCCGCTCAGGGCTCTTTCGACTGAAGCGCCTCCTCCAGATCGTGAACGTCTACCGAATAACGCCGAGCCGTTTCCTCGCCCGGGTGGAGCTCGCGGAGCTGGCGTGCACGCGCTTCGAGACGTGAGGCCTCTTTCTTCTTCCCGGTCTTTCGCAGCATCCTGGCATGGCCGTCCAGGCAGGCGGCCAGCGCTCGAAAATCGCCGGGATGCTTCTCCAGAATCCCGCGCGCCTGCTCGAACATGGGGCCGGCCTGCGTGTAATCCTGTAGCGCCGCGTAGCTCATCGCCAGGTTGAACCACGCATAGCCGACGCGCGGATGCTCCGGCCCGAGCGACGCCTGCCAGATCGCGAGGGCTTTCCGGTACAGCTCCGCGGCCCCGCGGAAGTCTCCGCGATGCTTTGCCACGCGGCCCAGGTTGTTCCATTCGACGGCCACATCCGGGTGCGTCGGGCCGAGCGCCTTCAGGCTGATGTCCAGGGCGCGGCGGAAGAGAAGCTCGGCATCGTCGTAGCGGCGCCGGGCCTCATAGATCGATGCCAGGTTGTTGAGACCGGTGGCCACCTGCGGATCGTCCGGCCCCAGCGCTCGCTCGAAGACTCTGAGCGCGCGCACATTCTCCGATTGTGCCTGCTCGAGCTTACCCTCGGTCCGGTACACCTCGGCCAAATTGTTCAGCACCAGCGCTACGGCAGGATCCGTCTGGCACAGAAGCCGCTCCCGCGTGGCCAGCGCCGTCCGTAGCAGCTTCTCCGCATCCCGCTGGCGGCCCTCCTCGGCGTACAACAGGGCCAGGCTGGTCTGGAGGCCGGCCACTTCGGACGATTCCGGGCCGAACGCCCTTTCGTCGATTGCCAGCGCCCGCATGAACAGAGGCTCCGCCTCATCGTTGCGCCCGAGCGTGCGATAGAGCGTGGCGAGGTTGGCGAGCGTGGGAGCGGCGTCGGGATCGAGCTGGAGCGCGCGCTCGTAGGCTTGCCTGGCGTCCTCGTACCGCGCTTGTTTGAAGTAGGTGACGCCGAGCTCGTTGAAGGCGTGGGCGTCGCCGCGCTCTTCCGCGACTAACCCGCCGGCGCACGCCAATACCGTGACGGTCTGAAACATTAGTCCCAGATTCATGGGCAGCCCCCCTGAGTGGCCGCGAATCCTTCTGACAGGCTAGACGAAGAGCTCGCGTGTTTGTTCCGCGGTTCTCCACGCAAAGATGTGACCAATTTGTAAATTCACGCCGTGTCCTCCATGACACGCGCCGTGTGCGAACGTAGACGGCCGCGGTCCGTGACCTTAACGAAAGGCCCGTTTGGCGCGGCGTCGGACGATGGCAGCCGGAATGCCCTCGTCCGGGGCGATGTCCCCGCCAAGCTCGTCCGGCACATCTTTCCGGCAGTTGGAATATATTTGTACGAGCATGGCTGGCCCGCCGGGTTCTCTGAGGACGCGCAGGTTCTGGCTCATCGCGGCCGCCGTCACGTCCCTTGCCGCCTTCGCAATTGGGGTTGCGTTGTTTCGAGCGGCGCGCGGACTCGAGAAGGCAGAGAACGCGGCCATCGAGGGCGACATCCCCTTCCACGTTCTGCACGTCAGTCGCCACGCCACATCCTTCGAACCCATTTCCGCGCCCGCTGTCTTCCGTGACGCTACCCTCTACAACGGCAACCTCTATCTAAGTGGTCCGGCCGGCCTGATCGAATACGACGCGGCAGGTGTGGTTCGCGCACGATACACCGCCGGAGCCGATCTGCCGGCTGCACCCGTAGCCGTTGCGACAGGGATTGCCGCCGATGCCGGAGAGCCCGAGCTTTTCATCGCTACCGGCGGCGAGGGTCTGCTGGCCTTCAACGGCCGGGGCATTCGCCAGATCCGCCCCGATGCCGCCGCTTACCGCGATCTCACCGCATTGCTGCCGCTCTCGACCGGCCGCATTCTCCTTGGAACAGCCCGGAACGGTGTGGTGGCCTATGACGGCAAGCGGATCGCGCCGTTTCATCCCGAGCTTGCGGCCCTCGAAGTCAGCGCGCTCGCGGGCGACGAGGCCAGTGTGTGGGCGGGCACGGTGAACGACGGCCTGGTGCACTGGCACGCCGGCCAGGTGGATAGGTTCGGCGAGCCCGAGGGACTGCCCGATGCCCGCGTACTCTCGATCGCACTGGTGGGCGACGCGGCCTATGCCGGTACGCCGCTAGGCGTCGCCGAATTCGTGGGCGGCCGGTTCACGCGCGTTCTGGCTCAGGGAGTTTTCGCGCAATCGTTGCTGGTGCGCGGCGACACGCTGGTGATCGGAACGCTCGAGGAAGGCGTCATCGAGGTTCCCCTCGCGCCTGGCCGGCCTCGCCCTGCCCGGCATGCGGGCGAGCCGCTGGCGGGGGCGATTGAACGCCTGCTCGTGATGGATGATACGCTTTACGCTCTGGCGTCCGACGGCCTGTACCGGGCTTCCACTCACGGCGGCGGCTTCGAACGCGTGCTCGATCGCGGCGCCGCCGTGCTCACGGACCGCAACATCTCCGCGTTGGCTTTCGACTCGGCGGGCCGCCTCTGGGTCGGCTACTTCGACCGCGGCCTGGACATTCTCGAGCCCGGTCTCGACCGCGCCTCGCACCGTGAGGACAGCCACGTTTTCTGTATCAACCGAATCGTCCACGACCCCGCGCGCGGCATCACCGCGGCCGCCACCGCCAACGGCCTGGTGCTGTTCGACGCCGCCGGCCGCGAGCGCCAGGTGCTGGGCCGCGATCAGGGACTGATCGCCAACCAGGTGACCGACATCCTGGTGCGTCCCGGCGGCATGATCGTCGCGACGCCCGCCGGAATTACGTTTCTCGATGGCGCCGGCGCGCGCAGCCTGTACGCGTTTCACGGACTGGTGAACAACCACGCCTACGCACTCGCGGCGGCCGGCGGAAGGCTGCTGGTAGGCACGCTGGGCGGGCTCTCGGTGCTCGATGGCGATGCGGTGCGCGCCAACTACACCACCGCCAACTCGGGCCTCCGTCACAACTGGATCACGGCCATCGCGCCCGCTGGGGATGAGTGGTTCGTAGGAACCTACGGCGCGGGCGTGCTGCGCTTCGATTCTTCCGGCCGCTGGCACGGCTTCACCGATCTGGACGCGCATTTCGAGGTGAACCCGAGCTCGATGGCGGCCACGGATCGCGCCGTGTACGCGGGTTCGCTCGGCGGCGGCCTCTACATCTTCGACCGCGCCCGCGGGCGTTGGCACAAAGTGAGGGACGGCCTGCCCTCGCCCAACGTCACGGCTCTGGTGGCGCACGACGGCTACATCTATGCGGGCACCGACAACGGGCTGGTCCGCTTCCGGGAAGACATGCGATGAGACCTCTCCTGCTCCTGCTTCTACCGGTGCTGCTGTGGGGCGACGCCGGCATCATCATCCCCTCGAACCGGCAGCAGCCGGACGCGAGCGTGCTCTCGCTCGAGGAGATGTGGATCGTGGTGCGCATTGACGACGGGGACGCGCGGGTGGCCATCCGTCAGATCTTCGCCAGCCATCACAGCGGAGTGCTCGAAGGCAACTACCTGTTCGCTCTGCCGGGCCGCGCCTCGGTCTCCGACTTTGCGGTGTGGGACGACGTGACGCGCATTCCGGGCGTGATCCTCGAGCGCCGCAGGGCGGAAGAGATCTACGAGCAGGCGCGTGCCCAGGCCATCGACCCCGGCCTGCTCCAGCAGGGCGAGCGCGGCGCGGACGAGGCGGCGCGGTCGGCCGTCTTCAGCGCGCGCATCGTGCCCATCCCTGCTTACGGCGCCAAGCGCGTCGAAATGGAGTATCACGAGATCATCCCCGTCGAAGACCTGCACTCGATGTTCGCGATTCCGCTGCGGCCGGATGCCTACCAGGCACAGCGGGCCGGCCTGATTCACGTTGATTTTGAGCTCCACTCCTCGCACGCGATTTCGAACTTCGAAAGCGTGGGCAAAGTGTTCCCGCTGCGCATCGAACAGCAGACGCCGAATTTTGTGAAAGCCTCGTTCGAGGGCAAGAAGGTGGCATTCACCGAGGATTTCGCCGTGCGGTACGGCATCGACCCGGCCCACGGTGAGCAACTCGAAGTCATCGCACACCGTGACGCCGGCGAACCGGGATTCTTCGAGGCCTCGGCGCTCCTGACGCAAGGCGCGGCCGCAACGGCCCAAGGCGTTCCGCGCAGCATCGTGATCCTCTTCGACAACTCGCTCTCCATGCAGTGGGAAAAGCTGGAGCGCAGCTTTCAGGCGCTCGAGACGCTGCTGCGCGCGCTGCGGCCGCAGGACCGGTTCAACCTGATCCTGTTCAACTCCGAGGTGCAGGCTCTCGCACCCGCGCCCATCGGCGCCGATACCGCGGCAGTCGAGAAGGCGCTGGCCTTCGTGAAGGCGAGCCGCCTGCGTGGCGGCACGGACCTGGAGCGGGCTTTGGACGCCGCACTCGCGCAACCGGCCGCGGCGGGTTTCGAGCCCTACCTGGTTCTGGTCTCCGATGGGGACGCCACGCGCGGCCGGATCGCGAATAGCAAGCTGGCCGATGCCTACGCGGCCCGGTGGAAGGCTGCGCCGAGGCGCCCGCGAACGTTCTTGTACGCGGTGGGCGACGACGCCAACATGCCGCTATTCAAAATGCTGGCCCAACACGAGGGTGTTCTCGAATGGGTGCGTTCGACCGAACCGGCCGAGTTCAAGTTGGGCGCGTGGGTGGCGAAGTTTGGCCGTAAGCCGGTGGAGGGCCTCGGACTGGTCCCCGAGCCCGCGGCCAACTTCGACATGGTCTACCCGCTCGAGAGCACCGTATTCACGGGCTCCATCGAGCGCTGGGTCGGCCAGTACCGAAAGCCCGGCGCGGCGGCGTTCACCGCGCGCGGCAGCCGCGATGGCAAGCCCTTCGAGATGCGTGCCAAGGCGACGCTGCCCGCCCAGAGCGCGGACCATCCGCAATTGCCGCGCACCTGGGCCCGCGCCCGCGTGGACGCGCTGCTCGACAAGATCGCGCGCGAAGGCGAGGACCGCGCCACCATCGACGAAATCATCCGCCTGGCGCGCAAGTACAAGTTCGTGACGCCGTACACGTCGTTCCTGGCGGCGCCCCGCGCGCTGCTGCGGCCGCGGCTGATCCGGCCCGGCGACCCGGTACTGCGCGTCAAGACCGATCCTTCGATCGCGTCCATTGTGGCGTTGTTCCCGTTCGGCCTGGTCAAGCCGCTTCGCTATCTGCCTGACGAGGACACCTGGCAGACGCGCTTTCTGGCGCCGGTCGATATGAACGACGGCACCTACTCCGTCCGGCTGATTATGCGAGACCGCGCCGGGCATGTCTACCGCGAATCGAAGACCTTTGTGATCGCGAGCAAGCCGCCGCTAGTGCGGGTGCACCTGGACAAGCGACGCTTCGGCCGCGGGGAAATGGTCCGGCTGAAAGTCGGAGCCTCGAATACGACGCGGACCGTGGTGGCGCGCATGTTCGGCGTCGGCCCGGTCAGCCTGCACTGGAACGCCGCCGAGCAGGCCAACATCGGCGAGTTCGCCGTGCCCGCGCAGCTTGCGCCGGGCCAATACGTGCTCACGGTGACGGCCGAAGATTTCGCACACAACATCGGAAGCCAGGAGGTGCCGCTTGAAATCCTCCCGTAAGTCTCTGGTTGCGGTTGCAGTGCTGTCCCTCGCCGGACTCGCGGCCCGCGCCGATCTGCCTCGCTGGTTCCAGAACATCCCGGCGATGAAACGATTCGAGGGCGTCTTTGTCACCACCGTCTCCATGCCCGGCGGCGCCGTTACGGTGCGGCGCGATCCGGCCCAGACGCGCTCCTCGCTCACCCAATTGATCGCGGCCGCGCCCAACGATGCGGAGCTCTACGCGCTGCGCGCGCGCGCCGCCGAGGAACAACTCGACGCTGCTGCCGCGGAGGCCGATTGGATCCAGCAGGCCAAGCTGGCGGCCGATCCCGGTGCGGGCCAACTGGCCCTGGCCGATTTCTATCATCGGCGTCTGCGACCGGCCGACGAAGTCCATGCGCTCGAGGCGGCCGCGAAAGCGCCCAACCCGCCCGCCGAAAAATTGCTGCCGGCCGCCGATCAGCGCGCCTGGCGCACGCTCCAGCGGCTGATTGCTCTGGTGGATGCGCAGGCTCTCCCGGTTGAGACCGGAGAAGCAGTCTACCGGTTGTGGATCGAGCGATACGCCGGGAGGCGCGGCGTCTACCGCCAGTACTTCGGCTACCTTCTCGACAAGAAGCAGAACGCGGCGGCGGAAGCTCTGGTGGACGAGTACGCCAAGGCGTTTCCATCCGACACCGTCTTCCCCACCAGCGCCCGGGCCGCGCTGGCGGAGCACCGCGGAACTCCCGAGCAGGCTGTGGCCATCTACGATCAGGCGTTTCAACCGTTGTGGCCGGCCGAGTTGGTGAAGGACTACTTCGAGCTGCTGGGGAAGACGCACGGTCTGCGAACCTTTCTCGCCAAGGCCCGCGCCGCCGTGAGCGCGAATCCCACGGACCTGAGCGCCGCCGCGCGCCTCTTCCATTACTACCAGCAGCAGGGGAACCTGCCGGAGGCAAAGCGCGCGCTGGTCGACTTCCGGCAGAGAAAGGACGCCCGCCAATCCCCCTGGAGCGCGACAGAGCTGTGGACGATGGGGCGCCTCACGGAAGAGGTCCACGACTACGACGAGGCCGCGCGCAACTACCACGCCGTATACGCCCTGGCCGGCGCGACCCCTGCCGACAAGGAACGTTCACTCGCGGCTTTGGCGCAGCTCCTGTTTGCGGCGCCGGAACAGCCCATCCGTTTTGGCGCGGGCGACTTGTCGTTTTACAAAGACATCGCCACCATGGACCCGCATCCGGGGTTCCTGAACGGCATCCTGTCGCTGCTGCTCAACTCGACGTCGCCGGAATACAAGTACAGCGACGAAGAGCAGAAGGCGGTGGCGTACTTCCATCGATCGCGTGCGGCCGAGCTCGTGGCGGTCTTCGATTCCAAGTTTCCCAAGTCGAGCCGGCGGCCCGCGCTGGCGGCTAGGCTCATTGAGACCTACGCCACCTACGGCGCGAGCGACGGCGTGATCCGCGCCGGCAAGCAGTTCCTGGCCGCGTTTCCACAAGCGCCTCTACGGACCGAAGTGGCGTTGCGCATGGCCGACGCCTATGCGCGCACCAAGGACGAGAGCAGCGAGTTCGCCACCTACGATTCGCTTCTCAAAGAACTGGCGGAGCGCGCCGGCGGCGTCCCGCTGGGTGCAAAGGCATCGGGCACCGCCAGGCAGGCGCCGCCTGAGGAAGACGACACCGCGGACATCCTCGTGGCGGATGAAGAGGCTCCGGCCCAAACCGGAACGGCGCGTGGCAGAGCGACAAGCGGGGAAACGCCTCAATCCAGCCCGGCGCGCTCTCCCGACTATGCCCGCGTTCTCGACCGCTATGTGTCTCGCCTGGTTTCGCTGCATCGTCCACTCGACGCTCTGGCTGTGCTCCGTCGCGAATTGGACCGCAATCCCAACGACCCTGGCCTCTACGCGAACCTGGCCGCGTTCATCGACCAGAACAAGCTCGACGCCGGAATCGATCAGGTCTACCGCCGCGCGATCCAGCAGTTCTCGAGCCTCTCCTGGTACGACAAGCTGGCGCGCTGGTACCTTCACCATCGCCAGACAACCAGCCTCGAGCAGCTCACCAAACAGGTGGTGGACATCTTCTCGGGCACCGAACTGGAGCAGTATTTCCGCAACGTGGTGGGCCACGGCAGCGTCAGCGCCGATCTCTACCTGCGCGTCAATCTCTATGCCCACGAGCGGTTCCCCTACGACCTGGCTTTCGTTCACAACCTGCTCACGGCCTACTCCACGCGCGCCACCGCGAACCCGGCCGAGCATGAGCGGTTGCTGAGGAACTACTGGTTCTATGCGGACGACCTGAAGCGGCAGCTCTTCCAGAGCCTGTCGAACACGGGACGGCTCTCGACCGAAGTCGAATCGCTGCACGTCGTGGATCCCGCCACGATGGTGGCGGCGAACCCCGCGGCGGTCCAGTTCGCCGGGGAGGCACAGGCATGGTGGGCTCACTATGAAGCCGCCGCGCCCGCGCTCGAAGCCGTCGCCACGCGCTTTCCGGGTGACGCCGTACTGGTGCGCCGTGCCGTAGCGCTAGAACGCTCGCTGGGACAAACAGAGCAGGCCGTCGCGCTTTCCGAGAAGCTCTGCCAGTTTGACCAGCGCGATCACAAGGCGCTGACCGAGGCCGGAGAAATCTACGCCGACCGCGAGGAATACGCGAAAGCCCGCCCCTATTGGGACCGCATCGCGCGCATCGAGCCCGGCAAGAAGGATGGCTACCTGGAAGCGGCCACTATTTTCTGGGACTACTACCAGTTCGACGACGCGCTGCGCCTGATCGAGCAGGCGCGCCAGCAAGCCGCCAACCCGACGCTGTACGCTTACGAGGCCGGCGCGATCTATGAGAGCAAGCGCGACTACGAGCGCGCCATCGCGGAGTACTTGAAGGGCGACGCCGCGGCGGCCTCGGCCCGCGCCCGCGTGCTCACCCTCGCCAAGCGTCCTGCGTACAAATCGCTCATCGACCGCCTCACCGCCGAGCGCGTCACGGGTTCGAATCCGGATGCGGCGGCCGTGTCCCTACGTATCGCCGTGGTCGAAGCGCAGAACCGGACGAGCGAGGTCGGAGCGTTCCTGGCCGATCTCGCGTCGCACACCACATCCCTCGATCTGCTCACTGAGATTCGTGCCGACGCCGCCTCGCGCGGCTTCGAAGCGGTCGTCCAAAGAGTTCAGGAACGCGAAGTGGCCGTCACAGCCGACCCCGTGGAACGCATGCGGGCGCGGCTCGAGCTCATGCGGCTCTACGAGAGCAAGGCCGACCTCGCTGCAGCCCAGCATGCGGTGGAGGAGTTGTATCGCGAGAATCCGGCCATCCTCGGCGTGGTCCGCGCGACGGTTGATTTCTACTGGCGCAACAAGATGCCCGCGAAGGCGGTGGATACGCTGGTGCGCGCCGCGGGCGTCGCGAACGCCCCGCTGCGCCGGAGTTTCACGCTCGAGGCGGCGAACAAGGCCGCTGAATCGGGAGACTTCGCCCACGCCCGCGAGTTCGCCACAACGCTGCTCGCCCAGGAACCGCTCAACGCCGAATCGATTGCCGCCATGGCCGACGTCTATGCCCGCCAGGGGGATGATCGCGGCCTGCGCGCATTCTACGAAGAGAAGATCCAGGCGCTGCGCGGCGCTCCCTCGCGCATCGCCGAGTTGCGCCGCAGCCTGATCCCCGTCCTGACGCGCCAGAAGGAATACGCGCCGGCCATGGACCAGTACATCGAGATCCTCAAGACCTACCCGGAGGACGACGAACTGGTGCGTGAGGCCGCCCTCTACGCCGCGGCGCACGACGGGCGCGAGCGTCTGCGCGGGTATTTCGTCAAAGCCTCGGCGGATTCGCCGCGCGATTTCCGCTGGCCCATGGTGCTGGCGCGGATCGAGATGTTCTTCGAGGATCTGCCGGCGGCCATCGGAGCCTACTCCCGCGCTATCGCTATCCGGCCCGATCGCACCGACCTGCGCATTGCCAGGGCGTCGATCGAGGAACGCCTGATGCGCTTCGACGACGCGCTGGCGAGTTACACCAAGCTCTACGACCTCACCTATCACGATCCGCATTGGATGGAGAAAGCGGCCGAGGTCCAGGCCCGCCTGGGCCGGCGCGCCGAAGCGGTCGCGGCATTGCGCAAGGGATTCATCGAGGGACGCCCCGAGCGCGCGCAGCAGTTCTTCGAAGTTGCGCGCATTCTGGACGGTTGGAATTTGGTGGCGGAGGCGCGGCCGTTCGCCGAGCGCGGCGTGGCGATTTCCGGCAAGTACCTGTTCACCGAGCAAGCGGATGGCGCGGCCGTCTACGCGCGCGTGATGACGCGCCTGCGCGCTTCAGAGGCGGCTCTCGAGACGTTCGGCGCGGCCGGATCGCTCGACAGCTCCGGCTTCACGCAGGCGGCGAACGCCATGGGCGATGCCATCGCAACCTACTACACGCCGGAAGAAAAGGCGGCCCTGGAGGCGCCACTTAAGACGGCCAGAGCCTCGCTTCCGGTGGACAAGGTGCTGCCTTTGATTCAGCAGGCCGGGCTGACGCGTCTCGAGGTGGAGGTGCGCTTCGGGCTGATGATGGCGAGTCCTGGCAACCCCACCGCTGACTCGCATCGGTACCGCCTGGTTGAGCTCCAGCGCCAGCGCATGCGATACGACGAGCTCGGCGTCCAGCTCGAAGCTTACTGGCAGGTATATCCCGAGCGCCCCGACCGCGACGCACTGCTTGGCCAGGCGGCCGAGGCCTATCGCGCGAGCGGCAACGTGGCGGCGGAGCTCAAGGTTCTGGCGATGCATCACGAGCGGTCGGGGTTGAGCGGCGACCTGCTGCAGCGCTACCTCGATCTGCTGGCGGTTCACATGCCCGATCGCCTCGTGGTCGAAGCCGGGCAGGGCAGAGAGCCATACCCCGCGCTGAACACGGCGGCGGCAAGCGGCAACGCCAGGCTGGCGCTCGAAGCGATTCGCGCGCACGGCGGCTCGATGCCGCATGTCTGGACGCGGGCCTACACCGGCCTCGCCGGCGTCTACTACGCCGACACCTCGCCCGAAACCGCGACGGCGTTTGCCGAAGCCATCGGCGACGCGACGATCGGCGCGCGGCTGGGCCGGCGCGTGGACCGCGACGAGCAACTCGCCGGCAGCGACTGGTTCCATTACGGCACGGTCTACGGCGAATACACGGCGCTGGCGAAACGTGGCGATCCCGAAGATTTTCTGCCCGCGATGCTTGAGGGCACGCCCGCCCGCGCGGACGCCTACGCCACACTGGCCGATCTCTACAGCCACAACCATGACACCGCCCGCGCGCTTGCCGACTACGGCCGCGTCCTCGAGCTAAGCGCCAAGCGCGGCGACGTCTACGACAAAATGGCCCTGATTCATTGGGACGCGGGCCAGCGCGACGAAGCCATCGCCGACTGGAGAAACGCGTTCGCCGCGTTCCGCAAGCTCGAAGACGATCGCCTCCCCGAGAGCTTCTGGACCGACCTGCCGGCGGCTCTCAAGCACATCGGCAGCCACAAACTTCTCGCCGAAGTTCGCCCCCAGGCCGACACCGCGCTGCGGATCTATATCCGCCGCAATGGCTATTACCGCCTCACACCGTTGCTCGAAGGCGCGCTCGCCGCCACGGCCGGAACCGCCGACGGAGTCGCATGGATCGTCGATCTCAGCCGCGCCGCGCCCGATCCTCTGGGCGTGCTGCGGACCGCGCTCGATTCGAAGCTCTTCGACAACGCACAACGGGAGATCCTCTACAAAAGGATTCTCGACGATGCCTCGGCCCGCGCGTCCCAACCCGGCCCGGAGCACGACTTCGCCCAGCAGACTCTCCGCGAGTGGCAACTCCGCTGGATCGGCTTCCTGCTCGACACCAAACAGACGGCGCGAGCCCAGGCGGCGCTTGGCGCATGGCAGGGAGACCGGTCCGCTGTCACCGCGCTCGAAATCCGTGCGGCCGCACAGGCGGGGCGCCTCGATGCGCTCCTTGACCGATACGCCGGCACGCCAGAGGACGCGCCGCCGCTCGACACTCTGCGCCAGAGCGCCACGGAGTTGAAGACCGAAGGCGACGCCGCTGGTGCGCGCCGCCTGCTCGAGTTCGTCTACACCCGCGAGCTCGACGCCCACAACTTCACGGTCGCGAATTTCCTGGGGCTGGCCGAAGTGCGCATCGAGCAGGGCAACATGGGCGCGGCGATCGCGCTGCTGCGCCGGATGACTTTGGTGGCGGACGAGCCGTTCCAGGACCTGGCACCGGCGGCGGACCTTCTCGTCAGGACCGGCCACAAAACGGAAGCTCGCGAGTTTCTCGCCGCGCGGGTGAAGGCGGTGCCGTGGGACCTGGAGAGCCGGGTCAAGTTCGGCGACGCGTCGCCGGGCCGGTCTCCGGAAGCGCCGTACGAATTGCGCGTGGAGGCCGCGGAACTGGCGCCCGGATCCGGGTTCGGCAGCGGCGAGCTCGACCTGTTGGCCGGCGACGCGGCTCCGTCGCTGGCAGCAGCCGAAAGGCCGTACTTCTATTTCGCGCGGCTCAAAGCGGCGGAGGTGGCCAAGACCCAGGACCGCGTCGCGCTGCTCCTGGGAGCCATTGCGATCGATCCCAAGCCGTTGGCGCCGCGGCTGCGCCTGGTGGGCGCCGCGTTCGAGAGCGGCAGTGCACAGACCGCGCTCTCCG
Source organism: Bryobacteraceae bacterium (assembly GCA_035602665.1). GTDB lineage: Bacteria > Acidobacteriota > Terriglobia > Bryobacterales > Bryobacteraceae > DASWZN01. The sequence goes on from DATNLV010000841.1 coordinate 19,561, forward strand.
CCCTCGAGAGCCAGATCCAGCAGTTTCGCTACTACCTGAACAATGACGAGTCCGACGCCGACCCGGGCTGGATTGTGACCGGCTTCCTGAGCGAAGCCTCCGACACCGCCCAACGCGCCGCCGTGGCCCGCGACCTCGGCAAGGCATCCGCCGATCTTGGCGTGTGGCGGCAGGCTGCGCAACTCTACAGACTGTCGTCTGCGATCGAGCCCTCCGCCGAGGCCCGCGCCGCGCTCGACCAGGCGACGGCGCGGCTGGAACGGCTGGCCGAGAATACGCGCCGGCGACCGGTGATCGGGAAAGAACTCGGGCAAGCGCAGCTAGTGGAGCCGCGCCTGGCCGAAGGAGGTCCATCGAAATGAAGAAGCGCATCCTCCTCTTGTCAGCCGTGTTGACCCTGGCGCTGTGGGCGTTTGTGGAGTCGCCCATGCCGGGCCCTGGCCTCGCCGCCTACATGCCCAGCGGCCCGCTGCTGGTGCTCGAAGCCCGCGACTTCGGCGGGCTCCTCAAAGACTGGAACGCTTCGCACGAGAAGCCGGCCTGGCTGGCGAGCAGCAACTACGAGGTCTTCTCGCGCTCGCGCCTCTTCATCCGGCTCGGGGACGCGCAGACGGAGTTCGCCGTCGCGGCCGGCCTGCCGCCGGACATGGACCTGCTCGCCTCGGTCGCCGGCACGGAATCGGCCGTCGCGCTCTACGACATCGGCAACCTGCAATTCCTGTACATCACGAAGCTGCCCTCGGCGCGAGCGATCGAGACGGCGCTGTGGCGCACGCGCTCTTCCTACGAGACGCGCAACGCCGCCGGACTCGACTACTTCATCAAGACCGATGCGGCGTCCCACCGCGTGGCGGCATTCGCGGCCGCGAAGGACTACCTGTTGCTGGCCACTCGCGAAGACCTGATGGCGGGCGCGCTCACGCTGCTCGCGGGGAAGCCGGTGGAGACGGTCGCGAGCGAGCGCTGGTACGCCGAAACGGTGAAGCGCGCCGGCGCGCCGGGCGATCTGCGCCTGGTGATGAACCTGCCCGCGCTGGCCGGGAGCCCGCACTTCCGCTCGTATTGGATCCAGCGCAACGTTTCCGCTCTCCGGCAATTCGACGCCGGCATCGCGGACCTCCGCCGCACCGAGAGCCAGATCCGCGAGGACCGCGCTTTCGTCCGCTTCGACACGCCCGCCGCCGAACCGCCGGACGCCGCGGCCTGCGCGGGTGCGCTCCGCCTGATCCCGGATGACGCCGGCTTTTCGCAGGTCTGGATGAAGCCCGCTCCGGAGGCCGCGCTGGCGCTGTTGTACAAGAAGATTCTCGCGCCGGGACCGGCAGCGGCGCCGCCTTCGCTCACCGCCCCTCCGGCGGCCGTAAGCGGACCGGCCGGGAGCGAATCCGATCTCGAAACCCGCATCGACCAGCCTCCGCTCGAAGAGTCCACGAGCGACGCGATGCCCCCAGCTTTGCG
>DATNLV010000846.1:0-4922 GCA_035602665.1 Bryobacteraceae bacterium
CCGTTCACGAGCAGGATGGCGCGGTTCGCCAGGCGCTTCACGAGGCCCAGGTCGTGCGAGACGAACAGAATGGTCACGCCGCGCTGTTTCAGCTCTTCGAATTTCTGAACGCAGCGGCTGGCGAACATGGCGTCGCCGACCGCGAGCGCCTCGTCCACGATCAGGATCTCGGGCTCCACGTGGATCGCGGTGGCGAACGCCAGGCGGACGTACATCCCGCTGGAGTATTCCTTAACCGGGCGGTCGATGAAGTCGCCGATTTCCGCGAACGCTGCGATGCGCGGGAAGGCCCGCTCAATCTCCTCGCGGGCGAGGCCCATGATCTCGCCGTTGATGAAGACGTTCTCGCGGCCCGTGAACTCGGGGTTGAATCCAGCGCCGAGCTCGAGCAGGGCGGCGACGCGGCCGGTGGTGGCGACGCGGCCGCTGGTGGGCCGCAGGATGCCGCTGACGATCTCGAGCAGGGTGCTTTTTCCGGAGCCGTTCGGGCCTACCACGCCCAGGATCTCGCCGCGCTCGACCGCCAGGCTCACGTTCGAGAGCGCCCAGAAGTCCAGATGGGCGCGGTTGCGAAAGGGCAGGAGCTCGAAGATGCGGTCCGACGGCCGCCGGTACAAACGGAACACCTTGGAGACGTTTTGGACGAGGACGGCGGCCAAACCAGGACTATAGCAGGATCGCGCGGCAGGCGGTTTCGCCTGGCCCGGGTTGCCGGCAGGGTCACGCCGCTGGACGGATCTGCACTACGCCGGCGAAACTCGATGGCGCAGGAATCGGCAGCCCTTCTTCGCGCAAGCCTTCCAGGTGGAACTCGATTGCCTCCTGGATCAGCCGTTCCACGTCGTCGCGTGAATCGCCCACCGCTATCACGCCAGGAAGGTCGGGGACGTACGCCCCCCATGAGGTCGGCCCTTCTTCGTAAATGACCGTGAATGTCATCACTTCCCCCCGCGCTGCTCCAGTCCGGCACTTCGGAGAATCGCCCGCATCGTTCCGAGCGGCACGTCCTTACCAAGTTGGCCCGGGACCGTGACCACCATTCCCTTCTCCGGATGTCGAAACTGACGGTGACTTCCTCTGGTTGCTTTCAACTGCCACCCGTTGGATTCAAGCAACCGGATCAAGTCCCTGACTTTCACCTCTCACATCATAGCGCCGGGCGGCTCCCTGACGGCCCGGGCACCTCGGGACAGCGCCCTGGCGGGGCTCAAGCCCCGCGCGGGCTGAAGCCCGCCCCCCGTGTTTTAGACCCACACCTTTTCGATGGGTACGCCGCGACGGCAGAGTGCGCAGGACGCCGCGTCGGTGTAGTAGCGGGCGTCGAGTTTGGTCAGGTAGTAGAGCGGCAGCGGGCTGAAGTCGGGGGTCTTGGGCGTGGGCTGGTAGACCACCACGGCCATGGCCACCACCTGGGCGCCGCTCGCCTCAACCAGTTTCTTGAGCTCCATCAGCTTGCTTCCGGTGCGCAGGATGTCGTCCACCAGGACGACCTGCTCGCCCGGGGCTCGGTCCAGATACTGGCGGAAACGCAGCGCGGAGTTGCCGTCGCCGTCGCCGCTCTCGGCCCAGTAGACCTGATGCGCGCGCAGGGCCTCGCAGACCCCATAGGCCACTGGAAGCCCTCCCGTGGCCGGCGCGACGATCGAGAGTTGCGGAACGATCGCGCGGATTTCTGAGTTGGCGCGCAGCAGCCGGCTCAATCCCACGCTCAGCAGCTTGGCGTGCTGGTAATAGCGCATGGCCAGCGCTACCTGCAGATACTCGTTGGAGTGAAGCCCGTTGGGATATTCGAAGTGGCCGTCGCGGAGCGCGCCCGTCTGGCGCAGCAGCCCGACTACTTCGTCTTGCGTTGGCATTAAATGCATAAGATCAATATGCCCCTTTCCCGGTCAGTACTCGAGGAATCGTGCGCAACAGGATCTTCCAATCCAGTGCGAGCGACCAATTGTCAATATACTGCATGTCCATCTTCATCCATGTATCGAAGTCCAGAGCGTCCCGGCCTTCGAGGGCCCACAGGCAGGTCAGGCCCGGCCGCATACGCAGGCGGCGGCGTTGCCAGCCCTTGTAATTCTCCACCTCGTCCGGCACCGGCGGCCGCGGGCCCACCAGCGACATGTCGCCCCGCAGCACGTTCCACAACTGCGGCCACTCGTCGATGGAGAACTTGCGCAGGTAACGTCCCACCGGCGTCAGCCGCGGGTCGTTCGGGATTTTGAACGCCGTGGACTTACGGTTCAGGTGCGCCAGCTTTTCCTTGAGCTGCTCGGCGTTTTCGACCATCGAGCGGAACTTGTAGAACGTGAATCGGCGCCCGTTCAGCCCGCAGCGGACCTGCGTGAAGATGGCCGGGCCGCGGGAAGTCAGGCGGATCACCAGCGCGATCGCCGCCATGAGCGGCGACAGGATCGCCAACGCGGCGGCGGCCAGGATCACGTCCGTGACGCGCTTCGCAAACAGACGGATCTCGTCGTGCGGCGCGGCGGCGAAGGTCAGCAGCGGAAGAGTGCCCAGGCGGTCCAGGTACATTTCGCTGTTCACATGTTTGAAGAAATCGAGCGCCAGGCGCGTGCGCACGCCCTCCTCGTCGCAGAGCACCAGGACATCTTCGAGGTCCGCCAGGTTGGGCCGTTCGAGGGCGAAGAGCACCTCGTCGATCACGCGCTGGCGCAGCAGCGTCCCGATCTCGCTCAAGGGGAAGACCGGGTACTCGGCCGCCAGGCGGATCGATGGCGGGGCCTGGGCGGCGTCCTCCGCCAGAAAGCCGACCAGGCGGATGCCGTATCTTTGCGATTGCTCGAGCGCCTCGCCCAAGCGGTGGGCGCTCTCGCCCACGCCGACCACCAACACGTAGCGCAGGGTCCCGAATTCCCGGCGCAGCACGCGTACGAGTCCGCCGGTGCTCAACCGGAAAGCGCACAGAAGGACCCAGCTATACACGCCGAACAGGGCCAGGAACGGGCGGCTCAGATCGAGCCTGAGCAGGTACTGCAGCATCACGATGGCGACCAGGCCTCCAAACGATTGGCGGAAGCTGTCGCGCAGAATGGTGCGAGGATGGCTGGAGTCGAGGCGTCCATAGACGTTCAGCCAGATCCCCATCCCGACCCAGACCAGCGCGGAGAATCCCAGCAACAGCGCCAGCTCGGAGCGGCGCAGAAAGAAGAGGCGCTGGAAGGGAAGCCAGACTCGGCTGGCGTATGCGGCTCCGAACGCCGCCGCGGTGAGCAGGATATCCGACAGGCCGAACAGGAGCTTGGTCTTTCGCTGTATCCCGCTAAACATCCGAGAGAAAGCATAGCACGCGGGGGTGTACGGGCCGCGCCAGCGCGGAAGCGGCCTCGACAGGAGTGCCGAGGCGGCAGGCAGGAGCGCCCGCGCCACTTCCGCCCGGAGGCGGGTCTGGAGACCCGCTTGCAGGACTGGAGTCCTGCCCCACGGTTTAGTCGTCAGCGGCCGTGGAGGAAGCGGACGAGCGCGACCAGCAGCGCGCCCGCCAGCAGGACGCACGCCAGGATCACGGCACGCCGGCGGCCGCGAGATTTTGGGGCTCCTATTCCCGAGGCCCCGCCGAATCCGCTGCCCGGCGCCGCCGGCATCTCGACAACCCGCCGCCCGCAGGGCCACAGGACACCCGCCTTGTACTCGAGTTCCTGCCGCAGCGAGACCGCCAGCAGCGGGCTGTCCGCGCCCGAGATGTCCCCGATCAGCCGCTTGGGAATCCAGACCTCGAGATCGGTCTTGAGATTGGTGACGAGCACTTCCGGACCGGCCGTCTTCCTCACTCGCCACTCGTTGTGCTCGACGTTCAGTATGGGCGGATAGAGCGCGAAGGCACGCCGCTTGAGCGCTCCAAACTGCAACGGCATTGACAAATGGTACAACAGGCGGGCTCACAGAAGTCCGAGCTGGGCGGCAATGGCCTCGAGATCCGCTGGCTGCACCTGGACCGGCTGGCGCATCTGGTCCGGCGCGGCGCGCTCGTCGAAGGCGTGAAACAGGGCGATCTTGGAGACCGCGTACCGCTCGGTGGAGGTGAGCTCTCGGGGGCAGGCCTGGAGCGCCGCGTCGGAGAGTACCACGGTCACGGAGAAGTAAGTGCGGCGGTCCGCCGAAGCCTGGAAGACGTACTCGGTGCCGCGGTGCCCTTCGTAGAAGTATTGGTACGCGTAGCCGCTGGCCGCGGAATAGGTCTTCAGGCGGCGCACGGCGGGCGCACCCGCGAGCGGCGGGGGCTCCCTTCTTCCCAGTTTGCGGATCCAGGCGAGCATTGCGGCCTCGGCCACGCTAGCCCGATCTTCTCATACAATCTGAGTGAGTGATGCTGCGCGTCTCCTGGATGGCCCTGACGTTTGCCTGCGCCCTTTGCGCGCAGGATGCCGCGCCTACGCCGGCCGCCTCGCTGAAGTTCACGGGCGCTCCGATGCGCGTCCCGGTCGAGTGTTCGCTGGACGACCTGCGCGCGCTCGGGCTGACGTGCCCCGCGGCGCGGCCCTGCCCGATTTACCTGGATCTCGACTCGATCGACTCGGCCGGCAGCGAACTGTTCGTCTCGGGGAACCTGCATGCGGAGGACGCCACGCTATCCTCCATCCTGCTCGCGAGCGATGACGGAGGCGTCAGCTGGCGCGAGCCGGCCGAACGCGTCCGCGGCGCGGGGCTGGATCTGATTCAGTTCGCCGATGCGGAGACCGGATGGGCCAGCGGCGAGTCGCTTGGCGCGGTGCCACGCGACCCGTTTCTGCTGCTGACTCATGACGGCGGAAAGACCTGGGAGAGCCGGCCTGTCTTTGCCGAGAGCCGCACCGGAACGATCGACTTCTTCCATTTCGATTCGAAAACGCACGGTCTCCTGTGGATCGGGCGGCCACTCTCGGGCGAGACGGGCAAGCACTACGAAACCTATGAGTCCGAGGATGGCG
>DATNLV010000849.1:0-12248 GCA_035602665.1 Bryobacteraceae bacterium
GCTCCGGGCCGTTCCGAATGCGTCCCTCAGATGAGGGAAAGGGGGCTCATGCAAAGGCCAAAACAAAAACATCCGTCGATCACGATTTTCCTTGACTCGAGGAGCCTTCTCATGGAAACCGCGACCGTCAGGGAGCGGACCACTTCCGACCGCCACTTCCGGCCGCCCGCGCCGCCTGGAACCGCTAAGCTGTACCTATGCGGACGACTGGAATCCTGGTTCTCTTTAGCCTGTCGGTGTGTCAGGCGGAAGTACGCACGTTGAGCCTGCGCGAGGCCGTGGAGCGGGCGCTCAAGGAAAGCCCCGACGTGGTGCTCTCGCGCCTGGAGGCGGACAGGGCCGCCCACGCCGCCCGCCTGGCGCATTCGGTCTTCGTTCCCCGGCTGGTGGTGGGCAGCGGCCTGGCCTACAGCAGCGGCCTCCCTATGAGCATTGAGGGGTCGACGCCCTCGATCTTCCAGGCCCAAGCCGCCGGCAGCGTCTTCAACCGCGCTCAGAGCCTGCACGTGGCGGCTGCCCGGGAGAGCCGCCGCGGCGCTGAGATCGACGCCACCGCCAAGGAGGATGAGGTCGTCTACCGGACCGCCGAGATGTTCCTCGATGCCGAGAACGCGGCCCGCATCGCCGAAGCCAGCCGCCAGGAGGCCGACTCGCTCGCCCGCGTGGTCGAAACGGTTCGCGCCCGCGCCGCCGAGGGCCGGGAGCTGCCCATCGAAGTGAAGAAGGCGGAGCTGAGCCTGGCTCGCGCCCGCTACCGTACCCAGGTGCTCGAATCGAACGCCGCGGCCGGCCGCGTCTCGCTGGCAACGCTGCTAGCGTTTGAGCCCGGCGACGAGGTGAAGCCCGCGCCCGGCGAGCGCACGGCGCCGGCGGTCCCCGAGTCGGCGGATGCCGCTGTGACGGAGGCGCTCGCCTCCAGCAAGGAGATCCGGTCGCTCCAGTCGAAGCTGCTCGCCAGGCAGCTTGACGTTCGCTCCCAGCAGGCCGAGCGCCTGCCGCGGATGGACCTGGTGGCGCAGTACGCCCTGCTCGCCAAGTTCAACAACTACCAGAAGTACTTCAATGCGTTCCAGCGCAACAACGGCCAGCTCGGGGTATCTTTCCAGATCCCCCTGTTCAGCGGGCCGGCGGTCAGCGCGGCGGTCGCCCAGGCCGGCGCCGAAGCGGCCGAGGTCCGCATCCAGCTCCGCACAGCCCAGAGCCGCATCGCCGGCGACGCGCGCAAGGCCTACCAGGACATGCAGCAGGCCGACGCCGGTAGAGACGTCGCCAGACTGGACCTCGATGTCGCCCGCGACGAGGTGTCCGTCCTGCTCGCCCAGATGGGCGAGGGCCGGGCCTCGCTGCGACAGGTGGATGACGCCCGCGCCGCCGAGACCGAGAAGTGGATCGCCTTCTACGATGCCGCCGCCGCCGCCGAAAAGGCCCGTTGGGCCGTATTGCGCCAGACCGGCGACCTGGTCGCCGCCCTCAAGTAGGACCAGACAGTGGCTTGTGGGGCAGGCGTCCACGCCTGCAGCGGGTCTCCAGACCCGCCGCGGTTCTCCTTCCGGGTCCCCGCCTGGTACCCCGTACCCAACCGTCCTGGGATTGCGGCAGGCCGCACTTTGTGGTTAAGTAACCATGAGGAGTTCCATCTTGCGCCGCCTTCTTTGCATAGCCCTGATTGTATTCACTGGTATCTCGTGCAGCCGGGATCCCGAAGTGGTCAAGCGAAAGTATGTCGAGAGCGGGAACCGGTACTTCCAGAAGGGCAAGTACAAGGAAGCCTACATCATGTACCGCAACGCCCTCAAAAAGGACGCGCGGTACAGCGAGGCCTACTATCGGGTGGGACTCACCGAGCTGCGCTTGGGCGAGCCCCTCGCCGCGTTGCGCGACATGCGCCGGGCGGCCGACACGGACCCCAAGTTCACCAATCCCGATTCGCGGGTGCAGGCCGGCAATCTCGTGACCGGCGCCTACGTCATGAACGAGAGCCATCCTCCCGCGTACAGGGAAGAACTCCGCGCCCTCTCCACCGACCTGCTGAAACACGATCCCAAGTCGCCGGCGGGACTGCGGCTGCGCGGGTATCTCAAGCTGTTCGCGGACAGCGATCCGACCGGCGCCGTGGCGGACTTCCAGCTGGCGAATCAGATCACCCCCAACGACCCGGATATCGTTCTGCCCCTGGTGCGGGCCCTGCAGATCGTCGGCAGGGGCGCCGAGGGAGAGAAGCTCGGGATGGATCTGATCGCAAAGCACAAAGACGACGTCGCGATGTACGATGCCCTCTATCTCGGCTACATGCGCGAGAAGCGGCTCGCTGACGCGGAAGCCATTCTGAAGCTGAAGGCCGCCAACAATCCCCAGGAACCGGCCTATCTCTTGCAGGTGGCCCAGCATTACTACCGCCTCAACCAGCGGGCCGATATGCAGAAGGCGCTGGATAGCATGCTGGCCAACCGGAAGCAGTATCCCATGGGACCGCTGCTGGTGTCGAAGTTCTACGCGGCCATTCACGATTTCGACGATGCGCTGAAGCTGCTCGATCAGGGCGCCCGCTCGGACTCCGCGCACCAGGTCGACTATCAGAAGGAGACGGCGCAGGTTCTGGTCGCCGTGAACCGCAAGGACGAGGCGGTCCGGCTGCTCGAAAAGATCCTGAGGGATAATCCCAAGGACGAAACCGCCCAGGCCATGCGCTCCTCGCTCATGATCGAGACCGGCGATCCCAAGCAACTCCAGCAGGCGGTTACCGAGTTGCAGGCCGCGGTCGGCCGGGATAGCGGAAATCCGGTTCTGCGCTTCAACCTGGGGCGGGCGCTGCTGGCCAGGAATCTCCTGGAGCAGGCGCGCGTCCAGTTCCAGGAAGCCATCAAGCTCCGCCACGAGTACGTCCCGGCGCGGCTGGCGCTGGCGCAGTTGTTCATCCTCAACCACGAATACGGCAACGCAGTCCAGGCCGCCAAGGAGGTTCTCGATTACGATCCCGGCAACCTGGCCGCACGCCTGGTCCGCACCAGCGGACTGGCGGCCATGGGGAATCCCGCCCTGGCGCGCACGGAACTCGAAGAAACCATCACCCGGTATCCCGGTTCGTCGGAAGCGCAACTGCAAATGGGTTCGCTCGACCTGAGTCAGAAGCGCTTCAAGGAAGCCGAGGAACGATTCAGCCAGTCGTACAAGGACCACCCGGCCGATCTGCGGGCGCTGATGGGGATCGTCGAGTCCTACGTGATGCAGCGAGAGAACGACAAGGCCATTCAGCTACTCAAGGGCGAGCTGGTCAAGTATCCGAACCGTCTGGAACTGAAGGGCGCCCTGGGCAATGTAGCGCTGATGAGCGAGAAATGGGATCTCGCGGCCGAGCAGTTCCAGGCGATCCTCGCGGTCAGACCCGACACCGGGGAGATCTACGTTCCACTCGGCCAGGCGCTCGCGGCCAAGGGCGATACCGACGGTGCGATCCGCACCTTCGAGAAGGCCCGGCAGATGCGCCCCAACGATCCCGCTCCCTGCCTCCAGTTGGCGCTGCTGATGGAAAGGACGGGAAAGCAGGCGCAGGCCCGGCCGCTCTACGAACAGGTCTTGAAGCTTCAGCCGGACAACGCGCTGGCGCTCAACAACCTCGCCTATCTGCTGGCGGAAGGCGGTTCGGCGTCCGATCTCGATCAGGCCCTGAGCTTCGCGCAGAAGGCCCGCCAGAAGCTTCCCGAAAACCCCGATATTGCGGATACCCTGGCCTGGGTCTATACCAAGAAGAACCTCAACGCCAACGCGCTGGACCTGTTCCGCGTTCTGGTCGCGAGACAGGCGACGGGGGCTTCCCCGCGTTCCGCGACGATCCATTACCACTATGCGCTGGCCCTGTCCCAGAGCGGGGACAAGCAGCAGGCCAAGAAAGAACTGAAGACCGCGCTGGAGTGCAAACCGTCGCCGGATCAAGCCGCCAAGATCCGCTCGTTGCTGGGAAAGATCGGCTAGTGTCGCGCCTCCCACATGCCTCGTGGGGCAGGACTCCAGTCCTGCGCGGGACGTCCACGTCCCGTCACAGCCTGAGAGAACCCCGGTGACTACCGTGAAGCCCGGAGGCGTCGCCGACTGGAAGGCCTACACCATTCCGTTCGCGGTGCTGCTCGCCTTGCTGGCGGTGAGGCCATACCTCGGGTTGAACCCCCTGCTGGCGCAGTCCTTGCGTGCCCTGGCGGTTCTGACGGCGCTCCTGGTATTTTCCCGGGGAGTCATCCGCCTCCGGCCGGCGTCGCCGGTCTCGAGCATTCTTCTCGGCCTCGCCGTCTTCGCCATCTGGGTCGGTCCCGACGTGCTGTTTCCGGCATACCGGCACTTCTGGCTGTTCGACAATCCGTTGACCCACCCTTCCACCGGCAGCCTGCCGGAGCCTGCCTTGCGGACCAACGGGTGGTTCCTGTTCTACCGGATCGCCGGCTCGGTCATCCTGGTTCCCATAGCGGAAGAGCTCTTCTGGCGCGCCTGGCTGATGCGCCGCCTCATCTCGCCGCGCTTTGAGAAGGTGGTTCTCGGAACCTACGGCGCTGAGGCGTTCTGGTTGACCGCGGTGCTTTTCGCCAGTGAGCACGGCGCCTACTGGGACGTCGGCCTGGCCGCCGGCATTCTCTACAATTGGTGGATGATTCGCACCAGGAGCCTGGCCGACTGCATCCTGGCGCACGCCGTCACCAACGCGGCGCTGGCCGCCTACGTACTGATGGCCCACCAGTGGCAGTACTGGAGCTGAAACCGCGTTCACACCAATTCTTAACGCAAATAACCTCGCGTTCTGAGCGTTTTGCGGCTGACAGCGCATTGCATCTCTAGCGGTCGTCTGCTACGATGTTGAAGGACGGACGCCCACGAGTTGCTCGCCCAATTCCCACAACGGAGTGAATAACACTAAGGAATGAGTTTCACAGTCTTTCTCGGCAATCTACCGGCTTGGGTGACTGCCGACGATATTCAGTCCTGGCTCAACGCAGAGAGCTTGGTCGCAGACGCGATCAAGGTCATCCGCAACCCCGAAACGCAAGAGTCGAAGGGCTTCGCCTTCATCGATGCTCCCAATCAGGAAGAGATGCAAGCGATCATCCGTCGGTTTGATCACGCTCCTCTCGAAGGCAAGCTGCTGCGCGCGAACCCTGCACAACCGCCGAAGCCGAGAGTTTACGGCAACGGCAAGCCTGACGACCGCGCTCCCAAGCGTCACGTCAGCAAGAGACCCAACAAGCCCGGCAGCGACGCCCCGAAGAGCGCCTTCGCCGCCGAGCTGGCCAAGGCTCTCTAGAGCAGAATAGTGCCCTCCGCGGCCGGTGGCACAACCGCCGGCGCCCGAGGTGCTATTCTACTCTGCGGCTTCCGGCTAGCATCCCTCCCAGGTCCCTCCCTTCGTCATTCTTGCCTCGTTTCCGGGCCGCCGCGCGCCCTCGAAAGCGCCGGCCGGAGCGGCTCCACCCCTCCTTTCACCGCCCTCGCCCGCGCTTGAATGCGCCGGGCGGAACGGAGATTCGTGTTATGCTGCAACCAGTAGTATTCCGTGCGTCGCGCCGTTGTTGGCCCTTCTGACAGGGCAAGGGTGAATCTATGATCAACATGCTGATACTACGCGGCTTATTCGTCGTCTTGCTAGGTTGCGCCGGTTACTTTCTCGCTCCGTTCAAAGATCCTCAAGGCAATCCGTTTCCGGTCCTCGGGGGAGTGGTGGGGCTGGTTCTTGGACTGGGTGTAATTCTGTTCGAGGCAAGGCTGAAAGAGGTCAGCCTGAAGCGCCTGATCGGAGCGGCCATCGGCTCCACCATGGGAATCATGGGCGCGTTCCTGATGGCCTGGGTTCTGAACTGGGCCCTGAAAGATAACCCCACGCTTCGGCCGTTTCTTCAGATTGCCCTCCTGCTGTGGATGACCTACATCGGCCTCGTGATCGGCGGCAACAAGGGCGACATGCTCAACCTTGCGGCCTTCGGCGGCGTGTTCGGCGGCGAGATGCCCGGCAAACAGGCCTTCAAGATCCTGGATACCAGCGTCATCATCGACGGCCGCATTGCCGACATCGCTGAGACCGGCTTTCTCGACGGCACGCTGGTGATTCCGCAGTTTGTGCTGCGCGAGCTGCAACTGGTCGCCGATTCCGCGGACTCCATGAAGCGCAATCGCGGCCGGCGCGGCCTGGATATCCTCCAGCGCATTCAGAAGATGACCCATCTCAACGTGCAGATTATCGAGGACGACTTCCCCAATATCCGCGACGTCGACATGAAGCTGATCGAGCTGGGCAAGGTCTACGAGTGCAAGGTCGTCACCAACGATTTCAACCTGAACAAGATGGCGCAACTGCACGGCGTCGAGGTGCTGAACATCAACGAGCTGGCCAACGCGCTGAAGCCGATAGTGCTGCCGGGCGAAGTCATGCGCGTGTTCATTCTCAAGGAAGGCAAGGAGTACAACCAGGGCGTCGCCTACCTCGATGACGGCACCATGGTGGTGGTGGACAACGCCAAGCGCCTGATCTCGAAAACCATCGACATCAGCGTCACCAGCGTGCTCCAGACCACCGCGGGGAAGATGATCTTCGGCCGCTTCGACGAGCGCGTGCACGCAGTCTACGACAAGCCGCAGCCCGCCGGCCAGCACACGGAAAAGCACGACCGGCCGCATCGCGAGCAGCCCGCCGCCGCCTCGCTGCCCCCGACCAGCTAAGTGGGACAGGATGGCATCCTGCGCGCCAGTTGGGCACCGGCGCCAGATTTGCCCTCCCCACCCCAATCGGGGATACAATCAAATCTCCTATGAGAGTTGCCGTGATCTTGCCCGCCGCTGGCCTCGGGACCCGTATGGGCCGCCATGCCGCCGAAAAGACCGGGACGAGCCGAAAGCAGTTCATGCTGCTCGAAGGCTCGCCCATCCTGTTGCACACCATCCGTAAGTTCGTCGCCAGCGCCCTGGCCGACGAGATCGTCGTCGCCCTGCGCGCCGACGACCTGGGATGGGTGGGCGAATTGCTCGCGCAAGAGTCGCTGGGAAAGCCCGTGCGTCTGGTGCAAGGCGGCGAGTCCCGCCAGGAATCCGTCGAGAACGCGCTGGCCGTGATCGGCCCCGATGTCGACCTGGTCGCCGTTCACGATGCCGTGCGCCCTTTCATCGACCTCGCGACCATCGAGAAGGTGATCCACGAGGCCGCCGAGTCCGGCGCCGCGATCGTCGGCATCGTGCCCGTGGACACGGTCAAGACGCTGCACAAGAACAAGGTCCGGGGTACGGTTCCGCGCGAAGGACTGGCCCTGGCCCAGACCCCGCAGGTGTTCCGCTACGCCCTCCTGAAACAGGCCTTCGAGAAGGCGCGCGAGGATGGATTCATCGCCACCGATGAGTCCAGCCTGGTGGAGCGCCTGGAACAGGTCGAGGTCAGCGTGGTGCTCGGCAGCGACCGCAACATCAAGATCACCAAGCCCACCGACATGGACCTCGCCCGGCTGTTCCTGACCGAGGAAATGGCCGAGCGCAAGGCGTCGTGAGCGAGTACCGTACCGGAATCGGCTGGGACGTCCACCGGCTGGTGGCCGGCCTGCCCCTCATTCTGGGCGGAGTTCACATCCCCTGCGACTTCGGTTGCGAGGGCCATTCCGACGCCGACGTTCTGGCGCATGCCATCACCGACGCCGTCCTGGGAGCCGCAGCGGCGGGCGACATCGGGATGCACTTTCCGGACACCGATCCGCGCTGGGCCGGCGCCGGCAGCCTGGCCTTCCTCCGCCACGCCGTAGCGCTGGCATCCGAGCGCGGCTTCCATCTCGTGAACGTGGATTCGACGGTGATCCTGGAGAAGCCCAAGCTCAAGGACCACCGCGAAGCCATCCGCGCGAGCCTCGCCGAGGCTCTGGGCCTGCCAGTGGACCGCGTCTCCGTGAAGTTCAAAACCGCCGAGAAGCTCGGCCCCGTAGGCGAAGGCCGCGCCGCAGAGGCTCAGGCCGTCGCCACGCTCGAGCGGTAAACCCGTGGGGCAGGTTGTCCAACCTGCGGCGGGTTGGCAACCCGCCAACGCGCCGCTTCACAACCGGCGCGCCGTTTCACAAGCTGCCCCACATGCGAAGGAGCCAGGTCCGCCAGCAGAGCAGCTATCCGAGTCGTTCCCTTGAACGCCGTACGCAATTTGCGTATAGTCGGATGTGGCACCCACGCCGATGGGTGAGCGCGGCCGAGCAGTATCCAGGTCCCAGGAGGCAAGCATGAAGCCGAGGACAAAAGCGAAAAAGGTGGCCAAGAGCCGCACCACCCACCGACGCCCGACGGTGGGCCAACGGATCGTCGAAGGGCTGGAGCAGGCGGTAGCATGGACGCGCGGCGAGAACGATCGGGCGCACGTGACGCTGGTCCACATACCCGAGGTGAATGTGCGCAACGTGCGGCGAAAGATGGGCCTGAGTCAGGCTCAGTTCGCCACCAGGTTCGGCCTGCCCCCCGCTACGCTCCGGAATTGGGAGCAGGGCCGCGCCCGGCCCGACGTGCCGACGCGGGTTCTCCTGGCGGTGATTGCGAAACATCCCGAAGCGGTTGAGGACGCTCTGGCGAAGGCGAGTTAGCCCAGGCCGTGTCCACGCCCAGCGGCGACGCTGGAACGGTGAACCAGACCCGGGCGAGGAAAAGGACAACGCCAGGGCCACAAAGGCAGAAGTAACTCCTCTCAACTTGTAGGGCCGCTATCGAAACTCGGTAGGGGAGCGATACCAGCTCAGCGTCTGGCTCCATTCCTTTTCCGCGTCGGTTTCCACCCCGGAGTGGTTCGGGTGCCTCCTGTACTCAGCGTGGATTCCCTCAGAAAGCGCCTTCCAGTATGTTGCGTGCCACGGCGAGACGGTCGACCACTTCAGCGTTCCCGGGATCACCTCGCCTGACCAATAGTGGAACCGGATCGCCTCCTCCAACCTCGCCCGCGTCCGACTCCACATCTGTACTTCCCAATTACCTTGGGCCGCATCGAACTGAGTACCGGAACTGATGTAGAGATCCCAATTCGGTTGGGCCGCCCTTTCCCAACGGGCAGTTCCACAAGCAGTCAGTCCCATCGCCAGCGAAGGTCCTCTTGTTCTCACGGCCGCATCGATTTCGGAGGCCGACAGTGGAAGCGGCTCCAATCCCGCGATGTTCTCGACCCCATCAATTTCCGGATTGCACGGGCCCTCCGACGGCAGCGCAAACAGATCACCTTGTTCGAACAGACGGCAGAGCACCTCGACCACCTCGGAAATCGGAAAACGCACCGCTGGGTCCCGGGGAACCAGATGCACAGGGAAGAGCGTATCCGCGCAACAGCTCAGGATGAGATACTCAAGCTCCCTCATATTGCTGCACCTTCCCGCCTTCCTTAGATGTTCAAGGCCGTGTCCCCGGACCCGTTGCGTCCTTCTCCTGATACTGCAGATGGATCTGCGCGAACTCCGTGTACATCTCGTGGAGGTCCTTGTCCTTTACCGACCTCTTGAAGTTCGTGTAGTCGATGGCGTCTATCTGAGCGGCCGCAACCGCCTTGAAGGCCTCCCGGTCAATGAAGACCCTCCAGCGATAGTGCCTGTCTATCGTTTCGACAATGTTGGCGTCCTGCCCGAAGGTGTTTAGAAGGTCCCGCTTTCGCCTCGCCAGCACAATCAGCTTCCGAGGGTCCTGGTCGGCAATCACGCTCAAAAATCCGGTGTTCAGGCAAATCCACATGCCGTCCCCCTACCGCACGCCGCTCTTCTCCCGAGCCGCCAGAAACTCGTCGCCCTTGTTCCACGTCGGCAGCGTCGGCAGGTTGGCCGTCTCCACGCCCAGCACTACCGTGAATCGCGTCAGCTGCTCCAGACCCGAAAAGTCCCAGTCTTCGTGAAACTCGTCCGACGGCTGGTGGTAGTGATGATCGTCGTAGTCGTGGATCGCCGCCAGCCCGAAGCCCGCGGGTTTGCCCATCACGTCGTCGCCCTCGCCGATCGAGAACGCAGGAACCCCGGCACGCGCGAGCATGAAGTGGTCCGAGCGGTAGAAGTGGCCTCTCTCGGGCTCAGCCTCGGGCTTGATGACATAATCGAAGCGCTTGGCCGTATCCTGAACCAACTGCCACAGCGTAGTGCGTTCGGCGCCCGTCACGACGATGTCGCGCGTGCGTCCATAAGGATAAACCGCGTCCACGTTAAACCCGGCCGCGGTCTTTCCGATCGGTACCAAGGGGTGGGAGCCGTAGTATTCGGAGCCGCGCAGGCCGGCCTCTTCGGCCGTGAACCCGATGAACAGGGCGCTCCGCCGCGGCTTCTGCTCCAGTGCCGCCCATGCGCGCGCCATCTCGAGCAGCATTCCGCAGCCGGTCCCGTTATCCACCGCGCCGTTGTAAATCTCGTCGCCGTTCACCGCCGGCCCGATGCCCAGGTGGTCCCAGTGCGCGCTGAAGATCACGAATTCCGACTTCAACTCGGGGTCGCTGCCCGGAATCATCGCCACCACGTTCCGAGTATCTTCGTCGCGGACTTTCGAAGTGATCCTCCCGCGCAGGTGGAAGCCGAGAGGAATGGGACGGAAGTCGCGCTTGTTCGCCGCCGCCAGCAACTCCGTGACGGTGTGGCCCGAAAGCGCCAGAATACGGCCGCCCGCCTCCTCCGTAACCCAGCCCGCAAACGCCAGCGCCGGATCGCCCGCGCCCAGCCGCACGAAGGATTGCTCGCGTCCCCACGAATTCCTCACCACCTTCCAGCCATAGGTGGCCGTGGGCGTCGTGTGGAGGATGACCGCGCCCAGCGCGCCGTGGCGCAGCGCCTCTTCGTACTTGTAGGTCCACCTGCCGTAGTAAGTGAGCGCGCGGCCGGCGAAGAAGTTCGGATCGTTGGAATCGGGCTCGTTCGTGAAGAGCACCAGAATCTTGCCGCGGACGTCGACGCCCTTAAAGTCGTCCCAGCGAAACTCGGGAGCGACGATTCCGAAGCCCACGAACACCGCCTCGGCGTCGAACTCCTCGCGAGGATGCTGGCGCTCGTTCGCGCCCACGAAATCGTCGAGATACTTCAGGGGGACGGTGCGGTCGCCGGCCGTAGCCGCAAGCTCGGATTCCGCCTGCGTCTCGACACCCTCGAGCGGGACTTTCTGGAAATACGTGCCATCGTCGCCGGCCGGCTTGGCGCCCGCCATCGCGAACTCGGTGGCCAGGAATTCGGTAGCCAACTGGCCGCCGCGAGTGCCCACGCCGCGGCCCTCCAGCAGGTCGCCCGCCAGAAACTTCACGCCCGCGCGGATGCGTTCGCCGGAAACGTTCGGCATCTGGCCGGCGCACGCGGCCGCCAGCGTCAGAACTAGTAGTGGAGATCTCATATCGAACCTCCAGTGTATGACGGTCCGGCCTGCGTCATAATGAGCACATACGAAAGAGGAGGGACATGCGGGATTACGCGGCACTGGAGCACCTTTTCATGGAGCGGCTGGGGCTGGAGCGCCGTCCCATCGCCGTCTCGTTTCATGACCAGCCACCATCGGGCCTGCCGGCCTTCACGGGCGTCGAGCCGGCCGGATGCGGCTTCTGGCGGCTCGCCGCCGCAGGCCAGGCGTTCTACACCAAGCCGGAGAACCACTACAACTGTCCGATCGGAGCCTACACCCACAACATCCCGCTGCCGCCGGAACGCCAGCCGGAACTCGAGCGGACCATCGGCCTGATGGCGAGCCTCGGCTATCTGCGCTGGGAGGAAGTGCCCGCGATCGCGCGCATGAAGACCACACCGGCCGCGGTTTCTTACGCGCCCCTGGCGAAAACGCCGCCCGACCCCGACGCGGTGTTGTTCGCGGGCCGGCCGCGCTCCATGATGCTGCTGCAAGAGGCGGCCTTGCGCGCGGGCGTCGCCGCCGAACAACGGCTCCTCGCGCGGCCTACCTGCATGGCCATTCCGGCGGCTCTCGCCGGAGGCGCGGTGGCGTCGAACGGCTGCATCGGGAATCGCGTCTACACCGAAATCGGAGACGACGAACTCTACGTCGTGATTCCGGGCAAGGATGTGTTCCGCGTCGCCGCCGAAATCGCGACCATCACCGCCGCGAACACGGAGCTCGCCGCGTACCACCGCACCCGGCTCGAAACCTTGCGCTCGGAATAGCAGTTGGTGGAGGCAGCATGTCCAAATCACTTTCCGCCGCCTTCCTGCTGGCGCTCGCCCCGGCCGTCATCGCCGCGGTGCCGCGGGTCAAATACCAATCCGGTAGCAACTACATGATCGTGGAAGTTCTCAGCGATGACCTGGTCCACT
>DATNLV010000851.1:0-2441 GCA_035602665.1 Bryobacteraceae bacterium
TCCTACTGGCTAGCCGGAAGCGTCCCAGCCAGGAACACGGGCGTCCAAGTAGCCCCGCCCCCCGCCAACTGGCCGGCCGAGCGAAGCACCTTGAACGCCACCGCCTGCCCCGGCTTCAACGTCCCCGCAATCTTCTTGACGTCCGCCGGCGAGCTGATCGCCTGCCGGTCGATGGCCATCAGCATGTCGCCGTGCTGCAGCCCGATGTCCTCGCCAAACGAGTTGCTCTCCACATCGGTCACCAGCACGCCGCCCGTCGCCGTGAAGCTCATCGTATCCCGGTCCTCCTGCCGCAGCGCGCGCACCGAGATGCCGAACTTCACGCTCTGGCTCTGGTCGCCGCCCTCGGCACTATCCGGTCCAGGGGCCGCGTCGCCCGTGTTGCCCGCGATGATGTTCGCGCGGTCGGCCACTTCGATGGTCAGGTCCACAGTCTTGTCGCCGCGTAGCACGGTGATCGGAACCTTCGCGCCCACCGGCGTCTCCGAAACCAGCCCCACCAGTTCGTCGCCGTTCGCCACCGGCTTGCCGTTGAACGACTTCACGATGTCGCCTTCCTTGAGGCCCGCCTTGAACGCCGGCGTTCCCGCCGTCACCTGGCTGACAAACACGCCCGACGAGGTGCCATAGGCCTTCAACAGCTCCGGGTTCTGCTGGCGCTGGAACAGAATGCCGATCGCCCCGCGCGAGACCTTCCCGGTCTTGATGATCTGGTTGTACGCGCTCACCGCCATGTTGATCGGCAGCGCGAAACCCACCCCGTCGCTCGCTCCGGAATTGGTGGCGATCATGGTGTTCACTCCCACCACTTGCCCCTTGATGTCGAGCAGCGGACCGCCGCTGTTGCCCGGATTGATGGCCGCATCGGTCTGCAGGAAGCGCTGGAGCTGATGTCCCTGCGAGCCCAGGTCGCGCCCCTTGGCGCTGATGATGCCCGCCGTCACCGTCTCGTCCAGCCCGAACGGCGAGCCGATCGCCACCGCCCAATCGCCCACCTCGATCCCGTCGGAGTTGCCGATCTTCACCGGATCGAGCGGATGGCCCGCGTCAATCTTGATGACCGCCAGGTCGAGCTCGGGATCCGTCCCGATCACCTTGGCCGTGTACTGCGTCTGGTCGCCGTGCAACTGCACCTGGACCTTGGTAGCTCCTTCAACGACGTGGTTGTTGGTCAGGATGTACCCGTGGCTGTCCACCACGAAGCCCGATCCCGTGCCCTGGCTCTTGAACGGCCGCTGCGGCTGAGCGCCTTGCCCTTGGTTGTCTCCGCCGAACGGATCGCCGCCGAAGAAGCGCCGGAAGAAGTCGTCGGCGTCCGGTTGGCCTCCCTGCTGGCCGGGCTGTTGGCCTCCGTGCGGGCTGCGCCGCTGCACCATTTTCTGTTCGATGGTGCTGGTTACCTGCACCACGGAGGGTTCCACTTCCTTGGCCAGCTTCGAAAAGGCATTCGAAAGCTGCACCGGGTCGGGAATGCTCAGCGGAGTCGCATCCGGCGCCACAGCCCCCGATGCCTTGACGGCCTTCATGCCTTGGCTGAGCGCAACTCCCGCTGCCAGTCCCACGATCAAAAGTAGGAGCGCAATGCTCCTCTGAGTCTTCAGAATCTTCATACTGTCCTCTTCCCCAATCTAAGTCCGGTTCACTGCCTGAGCGGGAATCGCATGCACCCAGAGTATCCGGATCCATCCGGCATCCCCGCCGTCAACGTAGACCACGTAAAGCACCATCGCCGGCGCCGGCGCCACGCGGAGAGGCGCGGGCTCGGGCGGCGCGGAGACGGGCGCAACACTCCGGGCCTCCACCGTGGCAAGCGGAGCGCGCGGCCTCACCCGGCGCGGCCTCACCGCCTTCATCGCCACCACCGGTCGAGCCACAGCCGCGCGAAGCGCCGGTGCCGCTACCGCCGCGCGCGCCAAGCTCACCGGGCGCGCAGGCAACGCCACCGACACGGGCGCCAATGGAGCCGCCGCGAATACCGTAACGGCCAGCGTCGCCGCGGCTGCCGCCAGCGCGCCTCTCGACGAACGCCGCCTGCGGTCGCGCCCGCCCTCGAGCAACGCTTCCACGCGAATCGAAAGCTGTGGCCGTCCCGCCAGCGCCCCCGGAGCCAGTTGCGGCGTTGCCCGATGGATCGCCGCCAGGCGCGTCAGGCACGTCGCGTAAGGACGCGCCGTCCCTGCCAGTCCAACCACCCAATCGTCGCAGGCGATCTCGCGTTCCAAACTCAGCCGCCGTCCGATCCAGATCACCGCCGGGTGAAAGAACAACAGCGCCTCCACCACCTTCTGCGCCAGGTTCGTCCAATCGTCCCACCGGCGTATGTGCGCCAGCTCGTGCGTTAGCACCTGGTCGAGTTCGGCATCGGAGAGCTGTTCCACCAGGAACGCCGGCAGCAGCACGGCCGGCTTGACCATTCCCGCTGCGACCGGCCCGGCCACATC
>DATNLV010000852.1:0-2865 GCA_035602665.1 Bryobacteraceae bacterium
CTGCTTTTGGGCCAGACGGTGGCCCTCAAGTTTCTTCCGGCCCGGTGGACGTCGGATGAGGCCACGCTCGCACGGTTCCGCAACGAAGTGCGCATCGCGCGGCAGGTCTCGCATCCCAATGTCTGCCGCGTGTACGATATCGGCGAAGCCGAGGGATCAACCTATCTGTCAATGGAATACGTGGACGGCGAAGATCTGGCCTCGTTGCTGCGGCGCATCGGAATGCTGCCGCGGGACAAGGCGCTGGAGATCGCCCGCCAGCTCTGCGCCGGGTTGGCCGCCGCGCACGACAAAGGCGTGCTGCACCGCGATCTGAAGCCGGGCAACATCATGCTTGACGGGCAAGGCCGGTTGCGCATCACGGACTTCGGCCTGGCGGGCGTCGCCGGGGAGATCCAGGACATTCGCAGCGGAACGCGCGGGTACATGGCGCCCGAGCAGCAATCGGGCGCGGACGTAACGGCGAGCAGCGACATTTATGCGCTGGGCGTGGTGCTGCACGAGGTTTTCACCGGGAAATGCCCCTCTCCGGATTCGACTCACCCGGACCTGGCCCCGGAGGTGGATCGGGTGATCCGCCGCTGCCTGGCCGAGGATCCGGCGAAGCGCCCGGCATCGGCGCTGCAAGTTGCGGCGGCCCTGCCCGGAGGGGATCCGCTGGCCGCGGCTCTGGCGGCGGGTGAAACGCCATCGCCCGAGATGGTCGCCGCGGCCGGGGACACCGATAGCGTCTCGGTGCGGACCGTGGGCATTTTGGTGGTGCTCATCCTGGCCGGACTGGTGGTAGCGGCAGTGTTGGGCGGCAAGACGAATGTGCTCGCAAAGACTCCTTTCTCGAAGTCGCCGGCGGTTCTGGAGCAGAAGGCGCAGGATGTGATCCAGAGTCTCGGTTACACCGAACCTCCCACCGGCCGCGCGTACGGATTTCTTTACGCTAAGGATTACCATCGCTACGCGGAGGCCCAGGAGAAGCCCGCGACCTATCGGGCGCAACTCGCGAAAGGCCAGCCGCCCCTGATCTATTTCTGGTATCGCCAAAGCCCGGAGTATCTCGAAGCGGGCACGATTTCGGAGGACCCATTTGCGACCCCTTCCGTGGTTTCCCCCAACAATCCGCCGCCGACTCAAAGCGGCATGATCAACTTGAATCTTGATGCGCAGGGCCGGCTGATCGAGTTCAGCGTCGTGCCCCCGCAGGTGGAAGAGACACCGGCTCCACGGCTGGCGGCCGATTGGAGTGGATTATTGACCGCGGCTGGCCTGGACATGACCCGCTTCGCGCCTGCCGAGCCGCACTGGATACCATTGGTAAGCTTCGACGCCCGGGCGGCGTGGACCGGCTCGTTCGCGCATGCGCCGGAGGTGCCGTTAAGAATCGAGGCCGCATCCTGGCATGGAAGGCCCGTGGATTTCCGGGTGATTGGCCCGTGGTCGAGACCCGAAAGGATGCAGCCCCCGAACTGGACAGCGGAGGATAGCTTCGGGCCAATGGTTTTCATCTGCCTGCTGATCCTGGCCGCGTTCCTGGCCTGGCGGAATGTCCGCCTCCAAAAAGGGGACACGCGAGGCGCAGCGCGCCTGGCCGGCTTTGTTTGGCTTCTCCACATGCTATCGTGGCTGTGCGACGCGAGTCACGTCCCGACGCCTCACGAATTCGGGAGTTTCGTGGTAGGACTCAGCGCGGCTTTCGCGGCCGCGGTTAGATCCTGGATCTTCTATATGGCGCTCGAGCCATATGTAAGGCGGCGCTGGCCCCAGATCATGATTACCTGGAGCCGCTTGCTAGGCGGCGGAATTCGCGATGCCTTGGTGGGAGGGCATCTGCTGATCGGCGCCGCGTTCGGGGTCGGACTCGCCATCTGGAGCTTCGTCGTTAACCTCCATCGGGAGGGTTCCGGAGTCCTCTCGACAGAGACGAGGCTGGACTTACATTCCTTGCTGGACGCCCGGCGCATGACCTTGATCCTCGATGGCGGGTTGATATTCTCAATTTTTGGGTCGCTGCTTCTCCTCCTCTTCTTCTTCCTGCTCCGCACAATGTTTCGCCGGATGTGGCTCGCGGAGGCCGCGTGCATCGTTGGCATTACCCTCACTATCGCCAGTTCAATCGGATTCGATCACTTGGGTCTTTTTGACTGGGTTACAATCCCGCTCTATGCGGTGCTTCTGGTGTTCATCCTGACTCGATTTGGAGTGTTGGCGCTGATCGTAGCCTTCTCGGTTGCCGCTCTGGATAGATTCCCACTCACCGCGGACCTCTCGACATGGTACGCGGGCAGTTCTCTTTTCGCGATCGCCAGCGTACTCGTGCTGACTGCGTACGCTTCGTATACCGCGCTCGCCGGGAGGCCGCTATTCAAGACAGGATTTCTCGACAGCGACTGAGGGCAACTCGGCGCGCCCACACCAACTCCGTTGTACAATCGCTACATCAATCCGCCCTTGGAACACTAGCTGCGCTGGGAAGGGGAGCCAGTGAGGGTTTGTCCGTCATGCGCGACCGCGGTACCACCGCAGAGCGAGTTCTGTGGGAAGTGCGGCGCTAAGCTGGACGGCGCTCCCGCCGCCGCCACTGAGACCGTCGGCCAGCCGCGCAGTTCCACGCCTTCCTCCAAGAGCATGGACGAGGGCCGCTTCCCACCCGGGACCTTGGTGGCGCAACGCTACCGGGTCGTGAGCCTGTTGGGTCGCGGAGGCATGGGCGAGGTGTACCGCGCCAATGACCTGCTTTTGGGCCAGACGGTGGCCCTCAAGTTTCTTCCGGCCCGGTGGACGTCGGATGAGGCCACGCTCGCACGGTTCCGCAACGAAGTGCGCATCGCGCGGCAGGTCTCGCATCCCAATGTCTGCCGCGTGTACGATATC
>DATNLV010000854.1:0-13845 GCA_035602665.1 Bryobacteraceae bacterium
GTTCCGCATATAATAAAGATGGCAGCCAATTAGACTGGGGCCGCATCTCCGGCGGTTTGCGAGTACGGAGCTGGAGGCCGGGTGATCGATATCGACCGGTTGGGCACACCTGCGAGACCAAGATCAAGTTTCTGTTCCAGGACGCCCGCATCCCGTTGTGGGAACGCCGCGGATGGCCGGTAATCACCTATGGAGACTCGATCGTTTGGTGCGCGAAGTTCGGGCCGGCAACGGAGTACGCCGTCTCCGGGCGGACGCGTAGCGTCCTGAGGGTACGCGAAATTGGTGATATCACCGAATTTTGAGATCGTATCGCGGCCGTTCGGCGTCTCTATAGTAGGGGACGTTGTTGGGGCGCTCGGCGAGAGACTTGTATGAATTCCAATCTGAAAACATTGATTTTCTGGGTGGTACTGGCCTTGCTGGTGGTGGTCTTCGTGACCGTTGTCCGCACGGGCCAGCGAGGCCCGGACAGGAACCCGACCTTCACCGCGTTCGTTCGCGACGTGACGGACCACAAGGTCAAGGAAGTAACTGTAAGCGGGATGGAGGTGCACGGCACGTACACCGACGGCACCGCCTTCCATACCATGATCCCCGAGAGGTACCCGGAGATCTACAAGACTCTCGGGGACGCCAACGTCTCGACCGTGATCAAGGAAGCGAACGCCAGTAACTGGCTTTCGCTGCTGATCAACGCGATCCCGTTCATCCTGCTGCTGGGCTTCTGGATTTTCATGATGCGGCAGATGCAGAGCGGCGGGAACAAGGCTCTCAGCTTCGGCAAGAGCCGCGCGCGCCTGCACTCCTCGCAACAGAAGAAGGTGACGTTCAAGGACGTCGCGGGAGTGGAAGAGGCCAAGGAAGAGCTGCAGGAAATCATTGAGTTCCTGCGCGAGCCGCAGAAGTTCCAGAAGCTAGGCGGAAGGATTCCGAAGGGCGTGCTGCTGATCGGCCCTCCGGGCACGGGCAAGACGCTGCTGGCGCGGGCGATCGCGGGCGAGGCCAACGTTCCGTTCTTCTCGATCTCGGGCTCGGACTTCGTCGAGATGTTCGTGGGCGTGGGCGCGAGCCGCGTTCGCGACCTGTTCGAGCAGGGCAAAAAGAACGCCCCGTGCATCATCTTCATCGATGAAATCGACGCCGTGGGGCGGCATCGCGGCGCGGGTTTGGGCGGCGGGCACGACGAGCGCGAGCAGACGCTGAACCAGTTGCTGGTCGAGATGGACGGGTTCGAATCGAACGAAGGCGTCATCCTGGTGGCGGCGACGAACCGGCCGGACGTTCTCGATCCGGCGCTGCTGCGGCCGGGCCGCTTCGACCGGCGCGTGGTGGTGGGACGGCCGGACGTGAAGGGCCGCGAGGCGATCCTGCGGGTTCACACCAAGAAGGTGCCGATCGCGGACGATGTCGATCTCATGGTCATCGCGCGAGGCACGCCCGGTTTTGCGGGCGCCGATCTGGCGAACCTGGTGAACGAGGCCGCGCTCATCGGCGCGCGCCAGAACCGCAAGGTGGTCACGATGGCGGATTTCGAAATCGCCAAAGACAAGGTGCTTATGGGCGTGGAGCGGAAGTCGCTGATCATCAGCGAGGAAGAGAAGCGGAACACGGCCTATCACGAGGCCGGCCACGCGTTGCTGGCCGCGGTGATGCCCAAAGCCGACCCGGTGCACAAAGTCACGATCATTCCGCGCGGGATGGCGCTCGGCGTCACCATGCAACTTCCCCTGGACGACAAACACTCCTACAGCAAGGAATACTTGCAGACCGAGATCACGATCATGATGGGCGGCCGCATCGCCGAAGAGAAGTTCATGCATGAGATGACCACCGGCGCCGGCAACGACATCGAGCGCGCTACCGAGATCGCCCGGAAGATGGTCTGCGAGTGGGGCATGAGCGAGTTGGGACCGCTCAGCTTCGGCAAGAAGGAAGAGCAGATTTTCCTGGGCCGCGAGATTGCGCAACATCGCGACTACAGCGAGGATACGGCGATCAAGATCGACGCCGCGGTCCAGAAGATCGTGCGCAGCGCCTACAGCGAGGCGACCGCGCTCATCGATGAGCGTTCGGAGGCGCTGGTGCGGATTGCCGAGGCGCTGCTCGAGCGCGAAGTGCTGGACGGCGAGGAAGTGCACCAGTTGATCGAGGGCCGCGCGCTGCCGCCGGTGCGTCCCATCCCGCCGGGCGACGGCGGCCGGACGCAACAGGTGGTTCGTCCCGAGGGCGGCCGCAGGATTACGCCGCTGGTCGAGGGAGAGCGGCCGCAGCCGGCGTGATTCGGCGCTATCCGGTCTACCTGTTTGACGTTGACGGGACTTTGGTGGACTCCGCGGAGGATATCTGTGGGGCGATCCTCGAAGCGCTGAAACCGACGCGGGTCAGCGGGCTCGGCCAAGCCGATCTGCTTCGTTACGTCGGTGTCTCGCTGCTGCACATGTTCCAGGAACTGCTGCCCGAGTACACGCCTGAGCAGCACGAGGAACTGATCCGCAACTACCGCAGCACCTACTTCGCGCGCGGGCATCGCTCGACTCGCGTGTTCCCGGGCGTCACCGAGGCGTTGCGGGGGTTGGGCGGCCGGAAATCCACCGCTACCACGAAAGGCACTTCGACCACGCGCGCCGTGCTGGAGCAGTTCGGCCTGGCGGCGTATTTCGATCACGTGCAAGGCACCGACGGATTCGCCTACAAGCCCGCGCCGGACGTGATTTTGGCGTCGCTCGCCGCCCTGAATGCGCGTCCCGAAGAATGCCTGCTGGTGGGGGATTCACCGGCGGACATGGAGGCTGGGCGGCGCGCCGGCGTCGCGATCTGCGCCGTGCGATACGGGTATGGCGATCCTGCTCGCATCGCGCGCTTCGAGCCGGACCTGTGGGTTTCGGACCTGCGGGAACTGCTGGGCTAAAGACTGGGGCCACGAATGAACACGAATGCACACAAATAAGAAGGCAAGCCTTTTGTTTTCATTCGTGTTCATTCGTGTGCATTCGTGGCCAGAGTTGTGGCCGTAGTGGTTTTTTGGGTTTAACGGGGCGGCGGCGCCGTGTGCTACCGTCCGCCCCGTTTTGCGAGGAAAATGTCGCGCCGCAAACAGCAGCGCTATACAGATTAGAGGCCTTCCGGGCCTTAGAAGCAATACTGGCAAGGGATACTACCACCCCTTAGCTGCGGGTTAGCCGATGGTTAATAGCCATGGGGGGATAACCCGCCCTACCACTGGGTGTTGTCTCTTGCCAACCTTAGGTTTTTCCGTTACAGTCGGGTTGGACTTCCTCCCGCGACGGGAAGGACGGTTCTGGTGTCGATTCCGCCGTGTCCTCCACGGTTTCCAGGGATCCGAACGCCTGGCCGGCTGGCTCGTTGCCGACCGGAGCGCCGCGCGCGCTCCATAAAGGAGAGTCGCATGCCGATCCTAAGGAAGCTGCAGGAATTCCTGGACCAGAACCAAGTGGCCTACACTCACACGGTTCACCCGTTGGCGTACACGGCGCGGGAAGTGGCTGCGGCAGAGCACGTTCCCGCGCACGAGGTCGCGAAAACCGTCATCTTCCTGAGCGAGCACGGATACGGAATGGCCGTGCTGGCGGGCGACACCGTAGTGGACCTGGAGCAATTGCGGCTGGACCTGGCTCTCTCGCGGCTGCGCCTGGCGACGGAAGCGGAACTGGCGGACCTGTTTCCGCCCTGCGATCTGGGCGCGATGCCGCCCTTCGGCAACCTGTTCGGCCTGCCGGTCTACGTCGATAGCCGCTTGGCCGGAGAGGACATGATCACGTTCAACGCCGGAACGCACCGCGACGTGATCCACATGCACTTCGGCGATTTCGAGAGGCTGGCGCAGCCGTCGGTGGTGGCGTTTTCGCGGAGGGCGCGGGCGACGGCGTAGGGGGGGCGGCGCGATCAGTCGGTCCTGGCCCACGTGGCGCCAATCACTTTTCCCTGGTGGCCGCTGGCGGTGTCGTGCACCACGTCTCCCTGGCCCTCGTCCAGGAGGAACTCGGCCGCCAGGCCTTGCCGGGGAACGTCGCCGGTTCCGCGAAGCCGCTGGATCTCCTCCGGCCGGAGCGCTCGATTCCAGATGCGCACCTGCGCGAGGCCACCTTCGAAGAAGCTCCTGAAATCGCGCGTGCCCAGGCGCAGCGGGGCCTTGCCGCGACCGGGCTGAATTCGCTCACTATGGGCCTGACACCCGCCCGCCGTGGGCTCGCCGTATTCGTCGCATCGCAGGTATTCGCCGTTCCGGTAGATCGCGGTGGTGCCCCGGCCGGCCACGGCGGTCACTTGGATCCACGCTCCCGGAAGAACCGGCTGCTGAAAGTAGCTGCCCTCGCCGAGTCCGCCGTCGAGATTGAAAAGATAAAAGCTGATCCGGTTCGGACGCGGCGGGCGCTCCCGATTGGTGAAGCTGTACATCCGCAAGGCCCACTCGTGCTGGCCGCGTTCGCCCTTGCCCATCCAATACACATAGCCGGAACCTTCGGTTGCATTGAACTCGAGCGTCTCGGGCCTGAGCCATGCGGAGACGGTGAGGCCATCGGGACCGAAACTGAGGTCGGGTGCGCTAGGAATCTCCACGTACTGGCCCGCGCCTGAGAAGTGAAGATAGAACTTGCCGGGCGGACGATCGGCGCCACACAGAACGCCACAGAGCAGGGCAGGAAGGCAGCAAAGGAAAGCTGGCCGCATTGCCCCTCCTGCCTCCCATCATACTGTGGCATGCGGCTGTCGCCGGCGCCGGCGGCGCTTGAGAAGGAGCGACGGTGGTTACGCCGCAGCGTCGGATCGGACCACTGAAACCTTGACGCGATAACCCACGGCGGCAAGGATGCGAATCAGGAGGTCACTCGACACATGCTGCAGATCATCGTTCAGGATCGCAGTCACCCTGGTCCGTGAGGTGCCTGCCCGTCTGGCGATGTCCGCATGAGTGATCTTCCGCCGTCGCACTACTTCCTTCAGCCGTTCGAGCAGGACATGCTGAACCTGCCACTCCTTGGCCGCGACAGCGGCGAGTCCCAGGGCGCCAGCCAATTCCTCTGGCGTTCTTGCAACGATCGGTTTTAGCTTAGGCATCGAGAAGCTCCTGCAAGCGTTTCCTGGCGACCTCGATTTCAAGAGGAGGTGTCCTCTGTGTCTTCTTGACGAAGGCGTGAAAGACCAGAACACCCCGCGAGGAGGCGGTGTAGTAAAACGCGCGAAAGCTGCCATCCTCCCCCTTCACCCGGAGTTCCGAAACTCCGGCGGCGACTCCTGGCATGGGTCTGGAATGGTATCAGATTTGAGACATGGCGTTGCGATGGCTATTTGGAGAGGGCCTCCACTTCCTGCCTCACCCCGAACTCGTACCCCTTATCGAACGCCCGCAAGTTGAGCTCGCGCGTGGCCGGCGGGACCGAATCGCCCACCGCTTTGCGCAGCGATTCCGGCTTGAGCAGCCCGGTCACGGCCGCGAAGAAGCCGACCATGACCACGTTCAGCACCATCTTCTTGCCCAGCTCTTCGGCCAGCCGCGTGGCCGGGACGCCGTAAACGCGCACGCCGCTCTTCATGCCGGAGATGCGCACCAGGTCTTCCTCGACGATGAGAACTCCGGTGTCTTTCAACTCCGGCGCGAAGCGCGTGTAGGCTTCCTGCGACATCACCACCAGGAAGTCCAGGCCGGTCACATAGGGGTAGAGAACGGGCGTGTCGGACAGGATCAACTGGGCGCTGGCCGCGCCGCCGCGCGCCTCCGGCCCGAAATTCTGGGTCATGGTGGCGAAGCCGCCCTCGTGAATCGCCGCCGCCTTGCCGATCAACGTGGCCGAGAGAATCACTCCCTGGCCGCCGAATCCCGCGATACGAATCTCTGTCAGCCGCATACTGGACAATCCGCCTCGATGTAACGCTCGCCCAACTGCTCGGACAGCCGGCCCCGCATGAGCTGCTGGTAATCGGGCCGCTCGCGGTCGACAAACTTGCCGACCACGATCTCGCCTTCCTTGGTAATCTGCAACTCGTCGAGCGACGCGCCGTTCTTCAGCTTGCTGTGCGTCTTGTAGAATTTCATGGTGTCCAGGCCGTCGCCCATCTTGTTGCGGCGCTGGTAGAGCGTGGGGCACGGAGAGATCACCTCGATGAAGCAGAAGCCGCGCCGCTGGAACATCTCGGAAATGGACTTGGTCAGCTGCCGCACGTGGAAGGTAGTCCAGCGCGCCACGTAGGAGGCGCCCGCCGAAGCCGCCAGCGAGGGGAGGTCGAAGGCCGGCTCGTAACAACCGTAGGGCGAGGTCGTGGTGATGGCCGTGGACGGCGTGGTGGGCGCCGCTTGCCCGCCGGTCATCGCGTAGATGAGATTGTTGACGCAGATGACTTTGATGTCGACGTTGCGGCGCGCGGCGTGAATCAGGTGATTGCCGCCGATGGCCGTCAGGTCGCCGTCGCCCGAATAGACCACCACTTCCAGATTGGGGTTGGCGAGCTTCAAGCCGGTCGCGAACGGGATGGCGCGGCCGTGCGTGGTGTGGAAGGAATCGAGCGCCACGTAGCCGGCCACGCGGCCGGTGCAGCCGATGCCCGAAACCAGTGCCACGCGGTTCAGGTCCATGTGGGATTCGAGCAGAGCGCGCGCGAAACAATTTACGGTCGTCCCGATCCCGCAACCGGGGCACCAGATGTGCGGGATTCGCTCGGTGCGCAGGAACGGCTCGACCGGGTTCACGGGCGCTTCGATGGTCGTCATCATTTCGCGGCCTCCAGGATGGCGTTGAGGATCTGCTCCGGCCGGTGCACGCTGCCGCCAGCATGCGTGACAGCAACGGTGTTGGCGAAATGCCCGGTGGCGCGCTCGACTTCGCGCGAGATCTGCCCCAGGTTGATCTCCGGGACCACGAACGCTTTGACGCCGCTTTGGGCGATTTGACGCAGTCGCTTGTCCGGGAAGGGCCATATGCCGATCAGCCGGCAGCGGCCGACCTTGACACCCCGCTCGCGGGCCATGTCGATCGCTCTCTGCGCCACTCGCGAGGTGATTCCGTAGGACACCACTGCCACCTCGGCGCCGTCGAGACCCGCTTCGTCGGTGAAGGTGAGGCGATCCTCGGCGAGCTGGATCTTCTGCTGCAGCCGCCGCACCAGCTTGTCCTGGGTCGCGACGGTCATGGAGGGATAGCCGCGCTCGTCGTGGGTCAGGCCGGTGACGTGGAAGCGGTGGCCTTCGCCGGCGTGCGCCATGGCCGGCACCAGGTCCTCGGCCGGCTCGAAGGGTTTGTACTTGCCGGGCGGCCGCGTGGTGTGGCGGCGGGGGTAAATGTCGAGCTGGTCAGGCGTCGGGATGATCACCTTCTCGGTCATGTGCCCGACGCACTCGTCCATCATGAACATCACCGGCGTGCGGTACTGTTCCGCCAGGTTGAAGGCCTTGATGGTGAGGTCGAAGCACTCCTGCGGCGAGTTCGGGCACAGCGCGATCATCTCGTAGTCGCCGTGCGATCCCCAGCGCGCCTGCATCATGTCGGCCTGGGCCGGTAGGGTGGGCAAGCCGGTGGAAGGGCCGCCGCGCTGCACGTCCACGAAGACGCACGGCGTCTCGGTCATGGCCGCGTAGCCGATGTGTTCCATCATCAGCGAAAAGCCCGGGCCGGAGGTGACGGTGAAAGCCTTCGCTCCGCCCCAGACCGCGCCGAGGATGGTGATGGACGCGGCCAGTTCGTCCTCCATCTGGATGAAGGTGCCGCCGACGGTCGGGATGCGTGCCGCGAACCGTTCCACCACTTCGGTGGATGGCGTGATGGGGTAGCCTGCGGCAAATCGCGCACCTGCGGCGAGCGCGCCTTCGCAGCAGGCCTGATCGCCGTCCAGGAAATGAATTCCTGTTAGGACTCCGCGGGGGTCAGCCTGCATTGGGCACCTCCCGTTTGGGCTCGGCGTTCTTCCAGCCGTAGATGGCGAAATCGGGGCAGTACATCCCGCACAGGTCGCAACCACTACATTTATCAGGGGCGACGACGTGGGGGGGATGGTATCCCTTGGAGTTGAAGGCGGAAGATAGGCTGAGGACCTTGGTGGGGCAGAACTCGACGCAGAACGCGCAGCCCTTGCAGCGTTCGACGTTGATGCTTACGTAGCCTTTTGCCATAGCGTAGTTTGTCAGCTTACCGATAGAACCTTGGCACGCAGAGGGCCAAAGGGAAATTGCCGGTAAAGCAGAACGACCGGGGTCTTAGATCCTAATGTAGCAAATGGCGGAACCTGGGAAGGCGAGGCGGTATCCAAGGAGACATCGCGAACCGCCTCCCGCTTGTGCTCCTGGCGGTGTTCGCGACTGATTCCGCCGCGAAGATCGCGGTCACGCCGCGACGGGTCTGGAGGTGGGCTCCGCGAGACGCCGTTTCCCGATCAGGTTGTCGATCGCGCAGATCCCAGGTCCGGTCAGGGCCAGGCTGACGTTGGACACCAGCATGGCCAGCGCATACTCGTATCCCCCGCTTTGCAGGAAGAAGCCGTTCCGGCCATGCACGAAATAGATGGCGCCCAGCATGTTGACCGCCAGCAGAACGGAGGCCGCGCGGGTCCCAATCCCCAGGATCAGCGCCGCGCCGCCCAGGAACTCCACCAGGGTTACCACCACCGCGGAGACCTCCGGCAGCGGAATTCCGGCCTTAGCGAAAAACGCCGCAGTCCCGGCGAGATGGAAGACGAAAAGTTTCTGGCCGCCGTGAACCAGGAAGACCACGCCCACGATCCATCGCAGGAGGGCTATGCCGAGCCCCTGCATCTTCCCCAGTGAGTTTTCCATTTTCCCTCTCCTAGCGCGCACCTTCGTTACCGGAGGCGCCGTCTGAGGCGCGCACCAACTCCAGGGCCTCGATCAGCGCCCGGAGCCGTTCCGCGCCAAGTTTCCCAAAGCGATTGCGCACATATCGGTCCACGGCCGAGTCGAGCCCCTTGAGTGCGAGCAGTCCCTCCGCGGTGATACGCACAGTGATGACCCTGCGGTCGCCGGCGTCACGAAACCGGCCAACCAGGGCGCGCTTCTCGAGCCGGTCGAGCAGCCTTGTGATGTCCGGATCCCGCGTCACCATGCGGCAACCGATCTCGCCGCAAGGCAGTCCCGCCTTCCCGGCCCCCCGCAGGATGCGCAGCACGTTGTACTGTGCGGGCGACAGATCGAGCGGCTTGAGCACTTCGGCCATTCCGGCGTCCAGCAGGCCCGCGGTCCGATGGATATTGAGAAGCGCTTCCGCCTCCAGAGTCATGGGCCTGGTCTGCTTCAACTCGGTAGAAATCCGGCCGGGCACACCTCAACTATAGTTGTTGTAACAACTATTGTCAAGAGGATGATTGGAAGAAGAGGTCAGCCTTGTAGGGACGCCCGGCGCAGCGCGGGTGGCAGGGGAAGGGAATACCCGATCAGGCACAACTGGTCCAGCGCGAACAGCACCACCGACTCCAGCCCCGCCGCCTTTGACAGCCGCACTTCCTTCAGCCAAGGCGACGTGGGGTCGCCAATCCCCACCAGATGCGCGCTGCTCTCTGGAGAGAACCCGCGCGTCCCCGGCAACTGAATCGATGTGAGGCACTGATTCAGGTCGCGCGAGCCCGTGTATCCGAAGCTCTCGGTCTTCAGACAATCGAGCGCCGCCGGCGTCCAGGCGCCCGCCGGGTAGTTGATGGCGCGGTTGAAGTCGGTGTCGTTGACGTCCAGCGGGTATAGCACTTCGAAACGGCAGGTGGGGAACGATGCCCGCACATACGCCATGATCTGGCTAGTGAAAGCTCCGATCAGGGTCGGCAGGAACTGCGTCTCTTGCGGGTAATCCGCGGGCGAAACGGTGTTGTCCAAGATGGTTTGCATCGCTCGGCCGTATTGGGCGAGGAACGTGCCCGTGGTGTAGGCATCGTAGAACGGCATCCCGGACCGGTTGTCGCGAAAGTACCACCACTGCACCTCGCCGAATTGCAGGTATGGCCGCAGACCCGCGTCCGTCTGCAACTGGGCGATGTCCTGGTACGCCTGTTGCCAGAATGCAATGCTCGCCGGCGAGAAGTTCGTCTGCAGGGCCGGTGTGGACACCCAGACCGCCACCCCGCCCGGATCTGGCGTCCGCTGTGCGATGCCCGCCTCGAGTGATGGATCCCCGTTCCCCAGTTCCATGCTGAGCGCCGCCACCCCATCCAGGCCGTACCCCTTCAGCGCCCTGAAGAAGCTCCGGGTCCAGTCTCGGGCCGCCCGGTTCAGTCGTGGTGTGACCTGAAGATCCGTGAGCCACGTCCCGTCCTGACCCCCAGTCAGGTTTTGGCTCGCCGGCTGCGGGACCATCGAGGTCGAGGTGGCTGAAACCACGATGCTGTTCGACGCTAAGCCCAACGAGCGCGAGTAGATCGTCAGCCCCGCCCCGTTCGCTACGGCCCTCACCGACATCGTGCCTCGGTTGATCTCCATCTCGAAGGCCTTAACCACCGTCTCGGCCGTGTCGCCAATGTAGTGCACGTGTTCGATGGTCGTGCCGTCGATCGTGATCGACGTCTGCTCGTTGAGGGCGAACAGCGCCGGCCCCGTGAAATCGATATGCGCCGACGCATACGTGAACCCGGCGCTCACCAGCTCGTAGAACCACAGCGCGCCCATGTAGTGATTCACCCGGCCGTGGAAGCCGAGCGCATCGATCATCCACGCCGTTCGCTCCGGTGCCAGGCAGATCGAGTGGTACGTATCCCAGTCCGTCGCCAGGCTCACTTGCGCGTCCGTGGACAGTTCAGGCAACGCCGTGGTCGGGATCGCAATCTCCAGGAAGTCGAAGTTGAAGGTGTACGGACCGTTCGAATCGTTTGGCCCGGCGTGCTGCACCACTACTGTATGCGTCCCTCCGCCGTACTGACCCAGGGGAATCCGCACCAGTGCGTCTTCAGTTGGAACCAGCAGGTTGGGCGTCATCGGAGCGCCGCCGTCCACCGTGACCGAGAGACTCGCCCCTTTGTTGAGGAACTCCGCGCCCAGGTAGAGGCTGTGCGGCACCGATGCCCAATACGTGCAGCTTACCTGCGCCCCGATCGTTTCGGTCGAGTGGTACGAACCATTCGAATAGTTGTACGACCCCTTGAACGCAGTCCACCCATCCGAGTACACAGCCTGCGGCCCGTCGTCTTCGATCCGGCGGCTACCCGGGCCCGCCACCGAGTACGCCCGGTTCGTCCCCGTCACCGTCCAGTTGCTCACCTGGACCTCGAACTCCGTCCGTTGGAACGCGCCATCCTGCCACGGCGCTACATAGGTCCAGCGCATCTTTCGCACCGACGTCATCGTGACTGTCTGGCCGTTGATGTCCGTCAGGTTGCCAAGATCCAGGTGGATGCGCCACTTCGTCGGCGACGCGCCACCACTCAGCAGCTGCCACCACGAGGACCACGATTCGGTCCCTGCCCCCGATACGAATCCGTATACGCCCACCAGGTTCCCGTTCGCGCCCGCCGTCTTCAACGTCAGAGTGATCTGCGTTCCCGAAGCCGTAGCGCTCATCGTCGGCGAGCCGATGTGCGGATCGTTCACGATCTGTGCCAGCGCGCTGACCGCGCTCGCGACCGAGTCCCAATACTGCAACTGATAGTTGTACTGCTCCGTAAGCCACGCCACGCCTATGTAGTCTTGGTTAGTGGCCGTTCCAGTGAGCGTAAGCGTGGCCGAGGCCGCCGTGGGCGTCCCCCCGATGGCCGTCGCACGGTCCGGCGTGTATAACGGCACCAGATCCGGCAGCGATTGTCCGTCCCGCCAGACCCTCAGGTACGGCCACCCCACGGTCGGTCCCAGGTTGCTGTCCATCGGCATGCAGTTGGTCCGCGTCTCCTCATAGGTCAGAACAAGACCGCTGAGGTCGCCGTCGGGCAGGGTCCGGAACAGGGGATGTTCGAAGCCGTTGTCGCGGTTCCACTCGATCACCGCCCAGTCGAACTGCTCGCGCCAGCTCCCCGAGACCGTGAATCCCGTGGCGCTCGTTGCGCTCAACGCCGCTACCGCCGAAGGCTGCTGGAAGTAGCACTGCAAGTCCTGGTTTGGACTGAGCTTTTCGATTGTCTGTGCCATAGGTCCGTTACAGGTTGATCGTCACCGTCAGATCGCGCCCCGGTGTCGACCCCGCCGCCTGCGGCACCTTGGTGATATTCAGCGTGATCAGCCCGCCCGCCGGCAGCGGCGCCATCCCGCAGCCGTTCACCGTGTTCGAATAGGTCACGTCCGCCGGGATTGTGAGCGTGCAGTATACCGCTCCGTTCACCAGCACGTCCATTTGGATCCACTCCACCGTCGTCTGGGCCGGCGGGACCGCCGGAGCGTTCGTCGGTGCATCGCTGACCATGGCCGAGATGTTCCACACCGAGTGCGTGCCCGAAACCACCAGCGGAGGCGCCGCGTTGGTCTCGATTGCCAGGGTCCCTGCCACCTGAATCGAATACTGCCCGCCCGACAGCGTCCTCAAACCTTGATCGAGTCTGCTCGTCAGGCACGCCGTCGTGGTCGGGCTGTCTCCAAACGGATTGGTCACGAAGAACGTGGCCGCCGCCACGCGCACGTCCGGCAGCAGCACGAAGTAGTCGAACTCGCCGCTGGCGGGGCTGCCGAAAAAGTCGGCGGCAAACGGAACAACCAACCTGAGTTTGGTCAACCCGTACACGGGCGCCGAGGCGCTATGTCCCGCCGCCGTGCTCCCCATGGCGCCCCGCACAACGTCCAGTTGCAGCCCGTTGTTCCCCACCGTTTGAACCTGGAGCAACTCGGCGTCGACCTGAATCAGGTCGCCGGCCTGGATGTTCTGCCCCTGCCCCAGAGTCAGCGTCGTGTCGCCGGCGCCGGCCGCGGCGCCCAGCACGTTGGGCGACGGATACGTCAGCTCGTTCCAGTAGTACAGCGCCAGAGTGCCGGAGGAGATCGATCTTGTGTTCGCCAGATTCTCGAACCCCACTCCAGTCAGCCCCACGTCGCCCGCTGCGAGAGTCAGGATTCCGAACACCGGCGCGGGAGGGGCGGCATTGTCCGAACCGGCAACCCCGCCCGTGATCCCCCAGCGCGTTACCAGGCTTAACTCGGCGGGGCACTCCCGGTCGTAAACATTCGCCGCCCGCGCCGTTACCTGCACGGTCGCCCCGATCTGCGTCGGAACCTGGAATGCCAGTGGTCCGCTGCTGCCCGCCGATCCGAAGTGCCAGCCCGACTCGGCTACCGTGAAGTAACTCGTCCCGTCCGGCCGAGTGTCCCACGGTTGGCTTACCGTCAGCGTGGTCGCGTCGTTTGCGGTTACAATCTTTTCCTGGCCCGCTCCCGTTCCTCGCGTAATCCGCACCACCATCCCGATGTATGCGCTAGCCTCCATCGCTAGCGATGGATTGCCTACCGTCTTAGCGGAGGCGGTTGCCGCCGCGATCTCCGGCTGCAGCTCCAGCCGCCAGTACGCATTGGTGTGATCGTAGTTCTCGTCCGGAGGCGGCGTCAGGCTCGCTGCCAGGCCGGTGTCGGTGAAGCTCGCCGCCATAGCCTGGTTCGCCGCTATTTGTACCAGCTGCATCGGCGTCGGCCCGCGATACACGGAGAAGGTGGTCGCATCGCTGGTGAAACTCAGCTCCGTCAGCGTCGCCGTGTTCGTGTTCGTTCCATTCGGTATCGTCGCCGGGACCACGAAAGAAAGACCGCTCTCCTGCCCGCTCGCATCGCTCCCCGTGACCGCGTAGTATAGAGTCTGGTTCCCCGCCAGCGAGCCTCCGGTGCTTTGAGTGCCGGCCGCAATGTTGATCAGCGGAATGTCGAGGCCCGTCACCGCGGGTTGCCTCGGCCGGTTGAACCCCGCGCTAAGGCCGATCGTCATCGTGCCGTCT
>DATNLV010000855.1:0-6114 GCA_035602665.1 Bryobacteraceae bacterium
GAGAGGATGGGCGCGCCGGTTCTATCATCGGACGCGATCCGCGGTCTGCTGGCCGACGATCCTACCGACCAGACCATTCACGCCCGCGTCTTCGCCACCCTGCGCCACATGCTGCGCCAGCGCCTCGCGCTCGGCCGCCCCGTCACCTGCATCGACGCCACCAACCTGACGCCGCGCGAACGCCGTGCCTACCTGCGTATGGGAGAACTCCACGGCGCTTCGGTCGAAGCCGTCTTCTTCGACGTGCCGCTCGCGGTATGCCTCGAGCGCAACCACGGCCGCGACCGCGTTGTCCCCGATGACGTGGTCGAGCGCATGGCCGCCAAGCTCCGCCCGCCGACCGTGGAAGAAGGATTCGCGAAGGTGACGGTGATCAAGGAGTAGGGGAGGCTCGAATGATCGTCGGCGATGCCAGTCTCTTTGCGATCGAATCTGGGATCACCCAAGCATACGCTCGCGTGGATCTCCGCGGGCTGGGCTTCTTCGTCATCCATGTTGGCGGGCGCCGATACGGGGTAAGCGAACCGAACGCCACGCTGTTGGCGTGCTCGGTCGACACGGTTCAGAGTCGGATCGTCCTTCGCGGTTCGCACACCGCTCCATTTGCGACCGAAGCGGAGGCGGGGAAGATTGCGGATGCAGTCCGAAATGCTATATATGCGGACGAACCAAACGACGAGTTCTTCGGTCTGCCCCTGAAGGAGTTCTGCGATCTGGTCTATTCGAACTATCTCGTTTGGGCTCCCGATGGCGACGAAGCTTTCGACGACGGAAGCTACGTGCTCCAGTTCGATGTCCAGAATCGCGTGCGGCTTATCGCCTTCAAGTGCGACGAGGGCTATGGCCACGACCCGCTGACCCTCCGCGATGTTTGGATCGGAGCGGAGGATTTCTATCGTATTCTTCAAGACTGGCAGAGCGCCTTCGAGTGCCAATGGGCAGCTCTGCCGAAGAAGGATATTTGAGGGACTTCGATTCGTCGGCAAGCTGCGCCCGCCGACGGTGGGCCGCTACGCCTGCTTCTTGTCCTCAGGCTTTTCCTCGTCCCCTTTAATGGCCGATCTGAAGTTGCGGATGCCCTCACCCAATCCCTTCGTCATTTCGGGAATCTTCTTCCCGCCGAACAGGAGAAGGGCGATGACCAGGATGACGAGAAGGTCCCCTGTCTTCATAGTGGCCTCCTTGGCCTGACTGTACCCTCATTGTAGCCGACTGGAGCTCCTGCCTCCTCCTGACTCCCGTCTCCTGCCTCCTGTCTCCTGACTCCTTCCTACCCTCCTGTCTCCTCCCCCCCATGTGAGAGAATACGAATGAGTCCGCGAATCCGTCTCTGTTCGCGTCAAACTTACAAATTCTCATGACCTTGCGCCTTACCTCACTTGCAGCGCTGTATCTTGGCGCAGCCTGGGCCCAGGCGCCCGGCGGCCAAAGCCCGTTTCTGGGCGGCGTCCCCAACGCCCCCGCCACCACCGCCCCGCTGGCCCTGACCCTCCAGGACGCCATC
Source organism: Bryobacteraceae bacterium (assembly GCA_035602665.1). Lineage (GTDB taxonomy): Bacteria > Acidobacteriota > Terriglobia > Bryobacterales > Bryobacteraceae > DASWZN01. The sequence goes on from DATNLV010000855.1 coordinate 1,505, forward strand.
GGCCGTGGCCTGCGCCAGAACCTGGGTTTGTTCCTCGGCGAGCAAGGGACGCGGTCCGCCCAGGCCGCCCGCCTGAGCGCGCGCAGCAACCTGCTGCCCAACATTTCCGCCGCCGTCTCCTACAACGGGGAGCAGATCAACCTGCAGGCCTTCGGCTTCCCCAGCTTTCCCGGCATCGCGCCCATCGTCGGCCCCTTCCACGTCTTCGACGCGCGGGTCTTCCTCTCTCAGTCCATCCTCAACCTGACTTCGCTGCGCAAAACGCAGGCGGGGACCGAGAACCTGCGCGCCGCCCAGCTTTCCTATCAGGACGCCCGCGACATCGTGGTGCTCGGCGTGGCCGGGCTGTATCTCCAGACCATCGCCAGCCAGGCCCGCATCGAGACCGCGCAGGCCCAGTTCAATACCGCCGACACTCTGTATAAGCGGGCCGTCGACATGAAGCAGGCCGGCGTAGTCCCCGCCATCGACGTCCTGCGCGCGCAGGTTGAGATGCAGGCGCTCCAGCAGCGCGTCATCGTCAACCAGAACGATTTCGAAAAGCAGAAGCTGGGCCTCGCCCGAGCCATCGGCCTCCCCGTCGGCCAGCCGTTCACCCTCGCCGACCAGGTTGCCTACACCCCGCCGCCCCCGCTGTCAGTGGACCTGGCCCTCCAGCAGGCCCTCCAGAACCGCGCCGATTACCGCAGTGCCGAGGCGCGCGTCTCCGCCGCCGAATCCGCCCGCCGCGCCGCCACCGCCGAACGCCTCCCCGGAGTTCAGTTCGACGCCAACTACGGCTCCATCGGCTTTCAACCCTGGCAATCGCACGGGACCTTTACCGCCGGCGTCACCCTCGCCATCCCCATCTTTCCAGGCGGCCGCACCCAGGCCGACATCCTGCAAGCCGACGCCGCCCTCGAGCAAAGCAAGGCGCAACTGGCCGACCTGCGCAACGGAGTCGAGCAGGACATCCGCGTCTCCCTGCTTGACCTGAAGGCCTCGGGAGACCAGGTCGCGGTGGCCGAAAGCGCCGTCAAACTCGCCGCCGACGAGCTCAAGCAGGCCCAGGATCGATTCACCGCGGGCGTGGCCGACAATCTCGAAGTCGTTCAGGCCCAGGAGGCCGTCGCGACCGCAAACGAAAACGACATCTCCGCGCTGTTCGCTTACAACCTGGCCAAAGCATCGCTGGCGCGCGCGATCGGCGGGGCCGAAAAGATCTACCTGCAGTTCCTGAGAGGAGACCGCTGATGCCGGATGCCGTGCGCACCGAACCACACGAAACCGAGGGCGCGCCGCCGGCCGAGTTGCGGCGCTCCTACTTCCGCCAGCATCCTGCCGCCAAGTGGATTCTGCTGGTGCTGCTGCTGATCCTCGCCGTGGGAATGTACGAGCTCTGGGGGTATTACTCCCTCCGCGAAAGCACCGATGACGCCCAGATCGACGGCCACATCGACCCCATCAGCCCCCGCGTGGGCGGAACCGTCATCGAGGTGAACGTCGACGACAACCAGGTGGTGAAGGCCGGCACCGTGCTCCTGCGGATCGATCCGAAGGACTACCAGGTCGCCCTCGACCGCACCGTTGCCGACGCCGCGGCTGCCGGAGCCACCGCATCGGCGGCCCAGAGCGGAGTGCCGATCATGGAGACCATGTCGTCCAGCCGTGTGGACACCGCCGACGCCGGCGTCCTTGCGGCCCAGGCCGGAGTCACGGCGGCAAAGAAGGAAGTGGGCGCCTCGCAGGCCCAACTCGGTTCGGCCCAGGCCCGCCAGCGGGAGTCGGAGGCGCGCAGCCTGCTCGCCCAGCAGAACCTCGCGCGCATGAAGCAACTGGTGGCGCGCGACGAAATCTCGCAGCAGCAGTTTGACGTGACCACCAGCGACGCCCAGGTGGCCGCCGCCGCGGTCGATTCCGCGCGCGCCGCCGTAGCGCAGGCCGAGCAGGCCGTCGCGGTTGCCCAGAGCCACGTCGCCCAGGCCGAGGCCGCCGTGGCCGAGGCCCAGGCCGGCGTTCAGGCGGCCCGTGTGCGCCCGCAGCAGATCGCCACCAGCCGCGCCGAGGCTGGTTCGGCTTCCGCCAAGTTCAAGCAGAACCAGGCCGCCGTCGAGCAGGCTCAACTCAATCTGGGATACACGGTGGTGCGCGCGCCGGTCGATGGCGTGGTGAGCAGGAAGTCGGTGGAGTTGGGCCAGGTGATCCAGGCCGGCCAGCCCTTGCTCGCGCTGGTCGAGCTCGAAGACGTCTGGGTGACCGCAAACTACAAGGAGACCCAACTCAATCACATGCGAGTGGGCCAGCCGGCCGTCGTCAAAGTGGATGCCTTCGGAGGCCGCGAATACAACGGGCACGTGGACAGCATCGCCGCGGCGACGGGAGCGCGCTTCAGCCTCCTGCCTCCCGAGAACGCAACCGGCAACTATGTGAAGGTGGTCCAGCGGATGCCCGTCAAGATCGTCCTGGAAAAAGGGCAAGACCCGCAGCGTTTGCTCAGGCCGGGGATGTCGGTCGGAGCCACGGTGATTACTAAATGAGGGTTTGACTTAAGTTGTTCCTATTCGTGTTCATTCGTGTTCATTCGTGGCCAAAAAGCTTTGGTTTTTCGGGGGCCTGGGATCAGCAACGTGTCTGTTCGCGTCATCACGGTAGGCGGCGAGTATGGCAGCGGGCGCGCCCCGATCGCCCGCGCCGCCGCGCTCGCGCTCGGTTGGAACCTGGTCGACCGCTCCCTCATCGAATCCATCTCCCGCGCCGCCCACGTCGACTGCGAAACCGCCAGCCACTACGACGAGTGCATCGACTCCTGGTTCCACCGCCTTCGCAAAGCCCTCTGGCACGGCGGCTATGAAGGCGTCGCCACCTCCACCGAGGCTGGCTTCGACGCCGACGCCATGGCGACGCTGGCGCACCGCGTGATCGAAGAGGCGGCCAACCAGGGCAACTGCGTCATCGTAGGCCGCGGCGGACAGTGCATCCTCCAGGGCCGCCACGACGCCTTCCACGTCTTCGTCTACGCTCCGCGCCGCGAGCGCATCGAGCGCGTCCTCGAAGAGCACGGCCCCATCGCCCAACCCGAAGAGCTCATGGACACCTGGGACCGCAAGCGCGAGGCCTACATCCGCCGCCACTTCGGGCACGAGTGGACCAATCCCCACCTCTACGACCTCATGCTCTGCTCCAGCATGGGCGAAGCCGCCGCGGTGGCCGCCATCCTGGCCGCGGTCGGGCCTCAGGTGCCCTGACCCATGGCGACCGAGACCATCCAGTCGCCGCCCACCACGCCGGTCATCAACCCCTGGCTGATCGCCGTCGCCGTCATGTTCGGCACCTTCATGGAGGTGCTCGACACCACGGTAGTCAACGTCTCGCTCCCGCACATCGCGGGCAACCTCTCGGCCACCGTCGACGAGGCCACCTGGGCCCTCACCTCCTACCTGGTCGCCAACGCCATCGTGCTCCCCATGACCGGCTGGCTCGCGAATTACTTCGGCCGCAAGCGATTCCTCCTGTCTGCCGTAATCGGCTTCACTACAGCATCGGCTCTGTGCGGCCTATCCACCAGCCTCCCCATGCTGATTTTTTTCCGCATCGTCCAGGGAGCAACCGGCGGAGCTCTGCAGCCCCTCTCGCAGGCCGTCATGCTCGAGGCTTTCCCTCCCCAGGACCGCGGCAAAGCCATGGCTTTCTGGGGCCTCGGCATCGTCGTCGCCCCCATGCTCGGCCCTGTCCTCGGCGGCTGGCTCACCGACAATTATTCCTGGCGCTGGATCTTCTATATAAATATCCCCATCGGAATCCTGTGCGTCATCATGACCAAGCTGTTCATCTTCGATCCCCCCTACATCCGCCGCGGCACCGCCCGCGTGGATTACTGGGGCATCGGGATGCTGGCCGTCGGCATCGGCGCCCTCCAGGTCCTGCTCGACAAGGGCCAGGAGGACGACTGGTTCTCGTCCGATCTCATCCGCACCCTGACGCTGGTTGCCGTCGTAGGCCTTGTCTCGCTGGTGATCTGGGAGTTGCGCGCCCCGCACCCCATTGTGAATCTGCGCGCGCTCAAGGTGCCCACCTACGCCACCGGTGTGTTCATGATGACCATGCTGGGCTTCGTGCTCTACGGGAGCATGGTGCTGCTGCCCATCTTTCTCCAGACCCTGCTCGGCTACTCGGCTGTGCAGGCCGGCATCGCCATGGCTCCACGCGGTATGGGGTCATTCATCGCCATGCCCATCGTGGGTGCGATTCTGGGCCGCTTCGATGCCCGCAAGTTGCTCGGCTTGGGAATCCTCGGCGCCAGCGTAACCCTGATTCAACTGTCGTACCTGAACCTCAACGCCGGCTACTGGGATATCTTCTGGCCCCAGTTCTGGCAGGGAACCACGATGGCGCTGTTGTTCGTCCCCCTGACCACCACCACCATGGACCCCATCCCGAAAGAGCAGATGGGCAACGCCACCAGCATCTTTAACCTGATGCGCAACATCGGAGGAAGCGTCGGCATCGCCGCGGCGACTACGTTCCTGGAGCGCCGCACGCAAGTCCAGATCAACACCCTGGGCGCCAACGTGACGCAGTATAGCGGCGCCGCCCGCCAGATGATGCAAGGCGCCAAAGGTGCGATGATGGCC
>DATNLV010000858.1:0-5373 GCA_035602665.1 Bryobacteraceae bacterium
TGCGGCGCCGCGCTCGGCCTCGGCGGCCCTGGCTACCTGAGCTTCAGCATCGCCACGCCGACCGGCGAAGGCATCACCACCCCGCTCACCTTCACCAGGGAACGGCAGATCGTGATCGGCGGAGGTCTGCGCATCGTGTAGCACCGAACCGCGCGCGTAAGCAAGCGGACTGACGAATATGTTTCTGGCACGCATCGACGGATCGCTGGTAGGTACGGCCAAGCACGAGACCCTGCAAGGTTGCCGCTTTCTCATCGGCCAACGCCTGGACGCGGACGGCTCCTCAACCGGCGAGCCCCTGGTGATTCTCGACTGGATGGGCGCGGCGCGCGGCGCGACCGTCGTGGTCTCAACCGACGGCGATGTCGCCCGCCGCAAGCTCGGAAACACAACCCCGGCGCGGCTCACCGTCGCGGCCATCGTCGACTCAGTGCATCAGCCCACCGGGAGCGCGCAATGAGGCTGGGAATGGTGCGCGGACGCGTAGTGCTGAACGTCACCGTAGACCCGTTCCGCGGCATGCGCCTGGTGATCGTCGAACCCGTGACCGCCGCGAACCTGGCGGCCGCCAACGGAAAAGGCGGAGGCACCCCGCTGGTGGCGGCCGACCCGTTAGGCGCGGCCGAGGGCCAAATGGTGGCGTTCGTCGAAGGCCGCGAGGCGGCGAATCCGTGGTGGCCCGGCCATGCCGCGGTGGACGCCTGCTGCGCGGTCATCGTGGAGTCCGTGGACTTCCGGCCCGAGGACAAGAAATGAAGAGCATCGACTTGACGGGACTACAAGTGGTCGCACTGCGCGACGTCGAAACGGCCGCCAAACAAGGCGCGACCGAGTTGCTGGTGTGCAGCCGGGGCGTCGTCACGCCCTCCGCCCGCGACTTCATCCAGCGCATCGGCCTGACGGTGCAGTTACAGAGCCGCGACCGCGAGGGAGCGGTACGCCCCGCCTCCCCCGCCACCAACTCCGACCTCGAGCGCCTCTTCCGCTCCCCCGAAGCCGAAGCCATCAAGGCCGAGATCGTCAACGTCGGCCGCAAGCTCTGGCAGCGAATGTACGTCGATGGCAACGGCGGCAACATCTCCTATCGCCTCGGTCCGGACGCCGTCATCTGCACGCCCACGCTGATCAGCAAGGCCGACCTCCGCCCCGAGGACCTCTGCCTGGTCGACATGAGCGGCAACCAGTTGCTCGGCCCGAAGGCGCGCACCAGCGAGATCCTGCTGCACCTCGAAATCTACAAAGCGGTGCCTGAAGCGAAGGCCGCCGTGCACTGCCATCCGCCGCACGCCACGGCATACGCCATCACGGACCGCGTCCCGCCCACCTGCGTGATTCCCGAATGCGAAGTCTTCATCGGCCAGGTCGCGCTGGCGCCCTATGAAACGCCGGGCACGCAGAAATTCGCCGAGACCGTTCTGCCCTTCGTCAAGAAGCACAACACCGTTCTGCTGGCCAACCACGGTATCATCTGTTGGGCGGACACCGTGACCCATGCCGAGTGGTATGCGGAAGTGCTGGACACTTACTGCTGGACGCTGATGCTGGCCACGCAGTTGGGCGCGCCCATCTCGTACATCCCGCCCGAGAAGGCCTCCGCCCTGCTTGACCTGAAGAAGCGCCTCGGCCTGCCCGACGCCCGCCACGACATGAAGGAGTGCCAGCTCTGCGACATGCCCGACATGCCCGGCGCGATCGCCATGGCGCCCTCCTCCTGCGCGGCCCTCAATGGAACGGCCACCGGCGAAGACGTCGAGGCGATCGTCAAGGGAGTCACCGACGCGGTCATGGCAGCGCTGGCACAACGAAAATGAACGCGGCCATTCGACAACTCCGCATCCGGCAGATGATCGAGTCGCAGGAGTTCGTCGACCTGGAAACCCTCACGCGAGAGTTGGAGGCATCGGAATCGAGCGTCCGTCGCGATCTCGCGTCGCTCGAAGCCGAGGGCGTGCTCAAACGCGTCTACGGTGGAGCGATGGCCGCGCAGGCCTCCGCCACCCACCTTCTGGATTTCGCCTGGCAGAGCTCCCGCATGGGCGACGAGAAACAGCGCATCGCGACCCTGGCCGCGGGCCTGGTCGAAGACGGCCAGACGGTGCTTCTGGACGGCGGCTCGACCGTCGCCCTGGTGGCCCGCGAACTCTCGAACCGGTCGCTGCACGTGATGACCAACTCGCTGCCCATCGCCGACATCCTGGCCGACGCGCGCCAGATCGAAGTGACCCTGACCGGCGGCTACCTCTATCCGAGGCTCCGCGTCATGGTGGGCCCGCTGTGCGAGCAGATGCTCAGCGCCGTGAGCGCGGACGTTCTCATCATGGGCATCGGAGGCGTGACCGAAGCGGGCTTCAGCAACAACAACACGCTCGTGGTAGGCCCGGAACGCAGGATGATCGAAGTGTCGCGCAAGGTGATCGTCGTGACCGATCACAGCAAGTTCGGCCGCGCCGCGATGATCCCGCTGGCGCCGCTGGAAATGGCGGATGTCGTCGTATCGGACGCGGCGCTCGAGCCGCGCCACCGGCAAATGCTCGAAGCCAACGCAGTGCAGGTGCTGTTAGCATAGACTACCGAGCCGCGACCGCGAGGGAGCGGACGTGTCAGAGAGGGAACCATGACGGACAACAACATCGACTCGGCATATCAGATCGCCAAACAGCAATACGCCGCCATCGGCGTGGACACCGAGGCCGCCATGCGGCGGCTCGAAAACATTCCCGTCTCCATGCACTGCTGGCAGGGCGACGACGTGGGCGGCTTCGAGACCGCGGGCGCCGAGCTCTCCGGCGGCGGCATACAGGCCACCGGCAACTACCCGGGCAAGGCGCGCACCATCGCCGAACTGCGCGGCGACATCGAGAAGGCGCTCAGCGTCATCCCCGGCCACCATCGCCTCAACCTGCACGCCTGCTACCTCGATCACGGCGGCAAGTTCATCGACCGCGATCAGATCGAGCCCGCGCACTTCCAGAGCTGGATCGACTGGGCCAAGGCCAACCACCTGGGCATGGACTTCAACCCCACCTACTTCTCGCACGCCAAGGCCGCCGACGGCTTCACGCTCGCCCACTCCGACAGATCCATCCGCGAGTTCTGGATCGAGCACGGCATTCGCTGCCGCAAGATCGGCGCCGAGATGGGCCGGCAGCTCGGCACCCCGACCGTCACCAACTTCTGGATGCCCGATGGATATAAGGATACGCCGGTCGATCGCACCGCCCCCCGCGAGCGCATGGCCCAGTCCCTCGACCGCATCTTCTCCGAGCGCCTCGATCCGGCCGTGCATTTCGATGCCGTCGAATCGAAGCTCTTCGGTCTGGGCGTCGAAAGCTACACCGTAGGTTCGCACGAGTTCTACCTGGGCTATGCCGTATCGCGCCAGACCCTGCTCTGCCTTGATGCCGGCCACTTCCATCCCACCGAGACCATCTCCGAAAAGATCTCGTCAGTGCTCCTGTTCTGCCCGGGGCTCCTGTTGCACGTGAGCCGGCCGGTTCGCTGGGACAGCGATCACGTCGTGATCCTCGACAACGAACTCGAGGCCATCGCCAAAGAGGTGATTCGCAGCGGCAAGACCGACCGCATCCACATCGGGCTCGACTTCTTCGACGCCAGCATCAACCGCGTCGCGGCGTGGGTGATCGGCACGCGCAACATGCTCAAGGCCCTGCTGATCGCGCTGCTCGAGCCGACGGACGAGTTGAAGAAGGCCGAGCTCGACATGGACTACACCAAGCGCCTGGCCCTGATGGAGGAACTGAAGACGCTGCCGTGGGCGGCCGTCTGGGACGCCTACTGCGTGCGCAAGGGCGTGCCCACGGGCATGGCCTGGTTCGACGAAATCCGGCAATACGAGAAGGCCGTGCTCACGAAGCGGTAACGTGGGGCAGGACTCCAGTCCTGCGGCGGGTCTCCAGACCCGCTCCGCCCGACGTCCGGCGCAGCCACACTAACGCGCAGGCTCGTCCTTCTTCTTATCCTCATGCTTGGCGTCGTTGTAGCCCTGACGCGCCTCGTGGCCCGCTTGGCGTAATGCACGGTCGGCCCGTGCCGCCGCCGCCTCGGATTCCTGCTTCGCCTTATAGGCGGCCTTCCCCAACTCGCGCTCGTCCCTGCGAGCGTCTTCGCGCGAGCAGCCGCCCAACGCGAGTGTCGCAGCCAGTAGTGCGACGATCAGTGCTTGTCGTCGTGTTGGTGACGCCATTCCCAGTACTCCTTCTGGTCGTTGTGGTTGAGCTTGCGGACGTCCCGATGCTCGTCGTGGTGGGTCTCTCGCGCCCACTGCACGTAGTAGCCCCTCTCGTGGTCGTCCCAAGAGTGGTAGTCCCCATAGTAGGGATCTCGGACGCGGTAGCTGACGCCCACGCCGCCTCCGCACCCCGTAAACATTACCGGAGTCGCGAGCGACATCACCAACAACGCCGCGCGAAGAGTTTGTCTTAGGTTCCGCATGCTCTGCCTCCCATTGTTGCAGAAGCAATTCAGTTGCCGAAACCTACGAGGCCACCTGCTCGGCCTCCCACAGCACTCGCTCGCCGTCCCTCTTCCACGCCTCGACGCGCGCCAGATACCGCTGCTCGAGCGACCCTCGCTTGAGTTTGAGCGTGGGTGTCAGCAGCCCGTTGCCGATGGTCCAGGGCTGCTCGCCGACCACGATGAACGCGAGGCGCTCGTGGTGTTCGAGCTGCGCGTTCACCGAATCCAAGAGTTGCGCCAGCGCCTCTGCTACCTCAGCCCTCGGACGCTCGCGCGCCTCCGCCGACAGCACCACCACCGCAAACGGACTCGCCATACCCGAGCCCATCAGACAGCAGGACTCCACATCGGGATGCGCCGCCAGTTTCATCTCGATCGGGGCCGGCGCAACGTACTTCCCCTTGCTGGTCTTGAACTGCTCCTTGATGCGGCCGACGATTCGAACCACGCCGTCCGCCTCGATCTCCGCCAGGTCGCCCGTGCGCAGGAAACCGTCCGCCGTGAACGCCTCCTCGGTGCCGTGCGGGTCTTTGTAGTAGCCCATCATGTTCATCGGGCTCTTGATCTGCAGCTCGCCGTTCGCCGCGCGCCGGTCTTCGACGCCCGTCAGCGTGCTGCCGACCGTACCCAGGCGCACCTTGTCCGGCTTGGTGAGGTGCGTGATCAAGGCCTCCGTCAGCCCGTAGCCCTCGAGCAGATTCAGCCCCAGTTTGCGATACCAGGTGAGGACGTCGAGCGACAGCGGCGCCGAGCCACAGGCTGCGAAGCGCGTCTTGTTCAGCCCGAGTCCACGCAGAACTTTGTTCCCGACGATGCGCCCAACCAGCGGAATGCGCAGCAGCCGGTCCAGCGTGCGCCTCGGAATTTTCTCGAACACGCCCTGCTGGAACTTCAACA
>DATNLV010000859.1:0-8915 GCA_035602665.1 Bryobacteraceae bacterium
TGTTAGCCATCAGAACTCCTGGGTCACCCTCAGCACTTCATCCGCCGAGGTGACGCCCTGGGCGACCTTCATCCATCCGTCCTCGCGCAGCGACCGCATCCCGTGGCGCCGCGCCGCGGCCGTCAACGTCGCCGCGTCCGATTTGGCCAGGATCAGGGCCCGCAGGTCGTCGTTCAGCTCCATCAACTCGAAGATGCCCACACGTCCCTGGTAGCCGGAGTTGAGACAGCGCTCGCAGCCGGCGCCCTTGAAAGACGGCACCTGCCGGCCGTCGTGAGCGGTACGCGTCCCGGCGGGCTGCTTGCAGTACGGGCAGATCAGGCGCACCAGCCGCTGCGCCAGCACCGCCACCACGGTCGAGCTGATCAGGTATTCCTCGACGCCCATATCCACCAGGCGCGTGATGGCGCTGGGAGCGTCGTTGGTGTGCAGGGTGGAATAGACGAAGTGGCCGGTCAGAGCGGCGCGGATGGCGATGTCCGCCGTCTCGCGGTCGCGGATCTCGCCCACCATGATCACGTCCGGATCCTGGCGCACGATATGCCGCAGCCCCGAGGAGAACGTCAGCCCGATCTGCGTGTTGACGTGGATCTGGTTGATGCCGTCCATCTGATATTCAACCGGGTCCTCGATCGTGATGATCTTCTTGTCGGGCTGGTTGATGCGCTTGAGGGCCGCGTACAGCGTGGTGGATTTGCCGCTGCCGGTCGGTCCCGTGACCAGCAGGATGCCGTGCGGGAGCGAAGTGTAGTGCTCCATGCGGCTCAGCATGTGCTCGTCGAATCCCAGCCGGTAGAGGTCGTAGAAATCGCCCGCCGAGCGGTCGAGCAGGCGCATGACCACGCTCTCGCCGTACAACGTGGGCAGCGTCGAGACGCGCAGATCCACCTCGCGGCCCATCACTTTGATCTTGATGCGGCCGTCCTGCGGCAGCCTGCGTTCGGCGATGTTCAGCTTGGCCATCAGTTTCACGCGCGAGATGATGGCGGCCTTCAATTCACGCGGTGGAGGCTCCTGGCTGTAGAGCACGCCGTCCACTCGGTAGCGGACGCGGAACTCTTTCTCAAACGGCTCGATATGAATGTCGCTCGACCGCTTCTCGGCGGCCTGGGCGATCATGGTGTTCACCAGGCGGATCACCGGCGCTTCGCTGGCCATGTCGCGGAGCTGTTCGAGGTCCTCCTCCGCGGTTCCGGTGCGCTCGCCTTCCGTGGCCTCCTGCTCCCGCTCGCCGTAGAACCGGTCGATGGCGTCCAGCAGTTCCGCCTCGAGAGCCAGCACCGCCTGCACCTTCATCCCGGTGAACCCGCGCACGGCCGAGATGGTCTCGAAGTCGAGCGGGTCGGCCATGGCGATGGTGAGCGTCGAATCCGCGACCGAGTAGGGCAGGAACCGGCACTGCCGCATGAAACGCGGAGCGAGTCCCTCCGTCTCCGGGATGACCGGAGGCGCGCCGTCGAAGGTCACCACGGGAATGTCGAGCTGCTCGGACAGGGCCGAAAGCACATCGCGCGCGGCGACGAACCCGAGTTCGATCAGCACCTTGCCGATCTTCTCCCCGCGCTCCTTCTGAATTTCGAGCGCGCGTTCGAGGTCCTCGGGTCCGATCAACTGCCTCGCGACGAGCATTTCGCCGAGCCGCACGATTAGAGCTCCCAGGCCTGGATCGCGGAGTCGAGCTTCGCCTGGTCGATGCGGCCGGCCTTGAAGTCGGCCAGCGCCTGCCGCGGCGCCTCGATGATGACCTGGTTCGGCATCCCGCTGTGGTCTTCAAACGACTGGTAGAAGATGGTCACGGCGTAGACCACCTTCTCGCCTGACGGCACCTCGTTCAGCGTCGAGCCCGCGCTGACCAGCGTCTCGCGCATCCAGTTGCGCACGAACGCTAGGCGCTTCTGCTTCTTCTCCTTGAGTTGCTGGAGCTTCGCGCCGGTGGGCGGCAGCTTGAAGGGGGTGATGACCGTGATCATCAGGTTGACTTCGGTGGTGAACACCACGCCGTAGCCCGGCAGGTAGACGCCGCGGGTGAATCCCAGCAGGTCGTACGGTTCAGTGACATCCCACGAGCGGATGGCGCTATCCATGTTCTTTTCGACGCCGGCCAGGTCATCGCGCGTGACGCGCGGCCTGTCGGCGGCAACAAGAACGGACGCAAGTGCAAAAGCGAGTAAAACAGACTTCACGGGCGGCCTCCATAATCTGCGCTCGCCACCAGCAGTCCGTTGTACCTCTTCTGCAGCAGCATGAGCGTTTCTTCGAATTGCACGCGATCGGCGCGGCGTTGAAACTCGATATCCCTGCGCGCGGCTTCCACCATCTCCACAGTCTTCTTGGCCTGCCGCGCTTCACTTGCCGAGACTGCGGCGCGAACGGCTTCATCGACGCGGCTGGCGTCCACCGCACGGGCGGGCACCTGTACGGCGGCGGTCTGGATGGGCGGGACAGGAACCATCACCACCGGCCGCGCAAAGGAATGCACCACAATCGCAATGGCCAGCAGCGTCGCCGAGGCGAACCCCAGGCGCGGCGCAGAATTCCACCAAACCTGCCACCAGCGCGGCTCGAAAACCCGGTCCGAGACGAAAGCGATGCGGCGGGGCGGATCTTCCTGGCGCAGCGAGTGCAGCGCCCCCTCCGTCAACCGCAGCCGGTCCAGTTCCTCGGCGCACGTTGGGCAACTTTCCACATGGGTGCGGACCCGGGCGCTTTCCGCCTCCGCGAGTTCGCCAAAAAAGTAGTCTTTGAGATCGAAAGGCGAGCAGCTCATTGAACACCCCGCGACGGGATTGGAGCCAGAGCCTCTTTGAGGACGTCGAGCGCGGTGTACAGCCTCGACTTGACGGTCGAGACCGGGCATTCCAGCGCTTCGGCGATCTCCTCGAACTTGAACCCCTCGTAGACCTTCAGAATCACGGCCTCCCGCTGGTCCGCGGTCAGGCGGCTGAGCGCCCCCTCGACGACCACTGAAAGCTCCGCCGGATACATGTGGTATCGGGACGGGGCGGCGGCGGCTTCGGCGGGAAGCTCGTCCTCCGGGTGCCGGCCGCGGAAAAACGAGTACGCCTCGTTGTGGGCGATGCGAAACAGCCAGGGGCCGAATCGCTGGTCGTCCTCGAGTTTTCCGAGATTCTGATAGGCCTTCAAGAACACATCCTGGCTCAAGTCGAGAGCGTCTTCCCGTCCTCGGACGAGGCGCAGCAGATAGTTGAACACGCGCTTCTCCCACCGTGAGACGAGGAGGTTAAAGGCCTCCACATCCTTGCGGCGGGCACGCGCGATCAGATCGCCGTCCTCAACCTCGCGGAAGATCAACTCTCCGGCTCCTTCTCAATGACGTTCGCAGGGCGAAAAAAGTCTGCCACGCCCCGGGCGGGGGCGTAACTCCATAGTGTAACCGCGCTAGTGGGGCAGGCGTCCACGCCTGCTCGGGACGTCCACGTCCCGCCGGAGGGCGGGTCTGGAGACCCGCTGCAGGACTGGAGTCCTGCCCCACCTAAAACTAGACGGTAACCACGATCTTGCCGATCTGGGCGTTGGACTCCATGTAGCGGTGAGCCTCGACAATCTGGGCGAGCGGGAAGGTCTTGTCGATACGCGGCTTGAAGGCGCCGGAGGCCAGATGATCGAAGACGTACTGCTTGGCCTTCGCAACAACCACCGGGTCGCTGACGATTTCGAAGAGAGTGTACCCCTTGATGGTGAGGTGCTTGCTGAGCACGGGGAATAGCGGGAACGGCGTGGGCTCGGCCGCGAGCGCCCCGTATTCAAAGATGATACCGAGCGGGGCGGCCGCCGCGGCCAGGGATTCGAGTCCCTTGCCCGCGATGGGGTCGAAGACGATCCGCGCGCCTTTGCCGGCCGTGATCTCGCTTACACGGGCGGCGAGGTCTTCCTCATCGGTCGCGACCACGTGGTCCGCGCCCAGCGCCACGAGTTCGGCTTTCTTCTTGGACGTGCGTGTGGTGGCGATGCTGATGCCGCCTTCGGCCTTGACGATCTCGATCGCCGCGATGCCCACGCTGCTGCTGGCCGCGGTGATGACAACGAAATCCCCCTTCGCGAGGTGACCTTGATGGACCAGCGCGCCGTAGGCGGTGAGGTACTGCATCCAGATGCTGGTGCCCTCTTCGTAGGAGAGCCGGTCGGGGTAGGCGGCAATCGCGTACACGGGAACGATGGCGACCTCGCCGTAGACGCCATATTCGCCCATTGAAAAGGCCGGGACGGTGCTGACGGTCTTGCCGATCCAGCTCCGGTCCACATCGGCGCCGACGGCTTCGACGATTCCGGAGGCTTCGTAGCCTATCTTCGAGGGGAGCTTGGGCGACTGAAGGTATCTGCCCATTCGGAACATGACTTCCGCGCGGTTGAGGCCGATGGCCTTCACGCGCAGTCGAACCTCGCCGACGCCGGGCTCGGGCAGAGGGAACTCGTCGAGTTGCAGCACTTCGGCGCCGCCGGTCTTATGGAAGCGGACAATTCTAACGGTGTCTGGCATGAACCTTAAGATGCAGGCGCTGCCGTAGGAGATACAGGCGGCTAGTCCGTCACTTCGATGCGCGGCCCTTTCGGCGAGCCGCCTAGCGCCTCGACGCGCGCGATGACGTTCCGCGCCACCGCGTAGAAGGCCGCGGCGTGCGGGTCGTCCGCCGGGCGCAGGGCAACCGAGTCGCCCGTGTCGCCGCCCACGCGGACCTCGGGATCGAGCGGCACTTCGCCCAGGAAGTTCACGCCCATCCGCTCGGCCGTGCGCCGGCCGCCTCCATGACTGAAGACGTCCACGCGCGTCTGGCAATGCGGGCACACCAGGTAGCTCATGTTCTCGACGATGCCCAGCAGTTCGACGCGCACCTGCCGGAACATGTTGACCGCTTTGCGTGCGTCCTCGAGCGAGACGTCCGAGGGCGTCGTGACCACGATCGCGCCCGTGATAGGCGAGGTCTGAATCAGCGACAGCGCCACGTCGCCGGTTCCCGGCGGCAGGTCCACCACCAGGAATTCGACGCCGCCCCAATCCACCTGCCGCAGGAACTGCTGGATCACGTTGTGCAGCATCGGCCCGCGCCAGATGAGCGGCTTGTCGCCGGGCGCGATGAAGCCCATCGACATCACTTTCAGCCCGTGCCGCTCGATGGGCTGTATGCGGTCGCCGAGCGCCTCCGGCGTCTGGTCCACGCCCAGCATCAGCGGGACGTTGGGACCGTAGACGTCGGCGTCGAGCAGCGCGGTGCGGTGGCCGAGCTTCTGGAGCGCCAGCGCCAGGTTCACCGCGATGGTGGTCTTTCCGACGCCGCCTTTGCCGGAGCCGACCGCGATCACGTTCTCGACGCCCGGAATCGGGAGCTTGGGCGCTTCGCCCGGTTGTGTGGGACCCATGAACTCGATCTTCTCACACGCGCGGAGGCAATCAGTGGCCGAGACGACTCCTATTCGCGAGAGAATCGGTAAACAGCATCGGGAACCGCGCGGGACGTGCCACTCGCGTCTGGATAGGTCTTGACGGGCACAGTTACGATCACGTCCTTTCCAGTCTGCTGCACCTGGACATCGCCCGCTGTCGAACGCTGCAGCGCAACGCTGGGCTTCCCTTCGTGAAATGTGAACACAAAAACTTGATTGGCCGAACCACCTATCGACTCCAACACCAAGACGTTCATGCTGTGCACCAGTTGGACCGGATACCCGTATCCGGTGTCGAAAGTCAGGGATGGCGTCTGCTTCATACGCTCATACGCACTGACCACGAGCCCCTCGCCGTTACACTGGCGAAGCTCAAACCACCGCCGTTCTTGCGGAGCCTCTGCATCCTTCAGATCGGCGGGCAATTTCGCGACGATCGGGCAGCGCTGTGATTGGGCTGTCAGCGAACCGCACGACACAATCAGCGCACAGATAAAGACGACCATTCGGGCGTTCACGGCTTCAGCATAGCTGAGACTGGGGCGGCCCATGCGAAGATAGAAGAGTAGCCGCCCTATGGTTCAACTCTCCCGCGCGTCCAAGCGCTTCGGTCACAAACTTCTTTTCGAAGGCGTCGACTGGCTGGTTACGCCGGACGACCGCGTCGGTCTTGTCGGCGCCAATGGCACCGGAAAGAGCACGCTGCTGAAGATCCTCTGCGGCGACGAAACGGTGGACGACGGCGAGCGCACGGCCATGCGCGGCCTCACCGCCGGATACCTGCCGCAGGACGGCCTGTCGGTCTCCGGCCGCTCCGTGTTTGCCGAGTGCCTCTCGGTGTTCGCCGAGGTGCGCGCGCTCGAAGAGGAGCTTGAACAACTGGCCCACCGCATGCCGGAGCTCGATCCCGCCGGCCCCGAATACCACGAGGTCGCCGAGCGGTTCCAGCGCGTCGATAGCGAGTTCCGCATGCGCGACGGATACGCCATCGAGGCGCAGGTCGGCGCGGTGCTCACCGGCCTCGGATTCGGCAAGGAGGATTGGACGCGCCGCACCGAGGAGTTTTCCGGCGGCTGGCAGATGCGCATCGCGCTTGCCAAGCTGCTGCTCGAAAAGCCCAACCTGCTGCTGCTCGACGAGCCCACCAACCACCTCGATCTCGAAGCGCGCAACTGGCTCGAAGACTACCTCACCTCCTACCCCTACTCCTTCGTCCTGATTTCGCACGACCGCTACTTCCTCGACGTGACCGTGCGCAAGATCGCCGAGCTGTGGAACCGCAGCCTCTTCTTCTACCCAGGCAACTACGAGAAGTACATGGCGCAGCGCACCGAGCGGCGCTTGCAGCTCGAGGCCGCCTACAGCAATCAACAGGATCGCATCAAGCAGCTCGAAGCTTTCATCAGCCGCTTCCGCTACCAGGCCACCAAAGCGAAGCAGGTGCAAAGCCGCATCAAGGAGCTGGAGAAGATCGAGCGCATCGAGGTTCCGCCCGACGAGAAGGCCATCCACTTCAGCTTTCCGCAGCCTAAGCCGAGCGGCCGCATCGTGGCCGAGTTCAAGCGCGTGGCCAAGAGTTACGGCGAACGCCTGGTCTTCGAAGACGCGAGCTTCTTCATCGAGCGCGGCGACCGCGTGGCGCTGGTGGGCGTGAACGGCGCGGGCAAGTCGACGCTGATCAAACTTCTGGTGGGCGCCGAGCCGATCTCGGCGGGCGAGTTCACGCTCGGCCACAACGTGCAGCCGGACTACTTCGCGCAGGACCAGTACAAAGAGCTCGACCCGGACGCGAAGCTGCTCGACGAGATCGGGAATGCCGCGCCCCGCACGCCGCTGGTCGAGCTGCGCAGCCTGCTGGGCTGCTTTCTGTTCTCCGAAGACGACGTGTTCAAGAAGGTGGGCGTGCTCTCCGGCGGCGAGCGGAACCGCTTCGCGCTGGCGCGGCTGCTGGTGAAGCCCTCCAACTTCCTGCTGCTCGACGAGCCCACCAACCACCTCGACCTGCGCGCGAAAGACGTGCTGCTCGAAGCCCTGCAAGGCTACACCGGCACGGTGGTCTTCGTCTCGCACGACCGCTACTTCATCGACCGCCTGGCCACGCGGATCTTCGAAGTCGCCGACCAGCGCATCACGGTGTTCCCCGGCAACTACGAGGACTACCTGTGGCGCAAGACCGGCGGCGCGGACGTCCGTCCCGAGGCCGGCGCGGAGCCGGTGCCATTCGCCGAGACCGCGCCCGAGCCGGTGGCCGCGAAGCGCGTCAACCCGATCAAGCTGCGCCAGCTCCGCGACCGCGCCGGCACGATCGAGGAAGAGGTGGCGCGGCTCGAAGCCGAAATCGCGGGCTACGAAGCGGCGCTGGCGGACTTCAAGAGCGCGGAAGAGAGCATGCGCCTCGTGGCGTTGATGGAAGAACGCCAGAGGAGCCTTGCCGCGCTCCTGAGCGAATGGGAAGAGGTCTCGGCGCAGATCGAAACCGGGGCGTAGTAGTCAGGTCACGCCCGGCGGAAGGCGCTCGTGCCGGGGGTTTCAGATGGTTCCTTGACATGTCGCCTATTACGGTGCGAAAGATGGTTTCCTATGGCACCGAACTCGGACATGGCGCTGGAACGATATACCGGTGTCGCGGTGCTCTTCGCGGTCTGCGGCGCGTTGTCGTCGTTCCTGTTCCCGGGCCGGGGCCGGGTCTGGGAGCCGCTCCTTCCCCTCCCCTTCGCGCTCTTGTGTGTGATCCTCTTCCTCCGGAAGCCGAGGGCGATTCTGGCGGTGGCGTTCAGCGTGCCGGTCTACGGTGCGGCGGTTCTCAGTGCCGTACTGGTGAGTCCTTTCCTGGGCTGGGCCTGTTTTCCTCCAGTGTGCTTGGGCGGGTTTGTCGGCGGGGCCGGGCTGGCCTTTTCGTTTGGGATTGTCCACCAGAGGCTGCTAGCTCGGAGGTGTTTGCTTCGGGTGGCCTCTATAGGAGCAGTTGCCGCGCTCCCCTTCGCGCTCTGGGTCGCGTATCTCCTGCGTATCAGTGGTCCGGAGGACCCTCAGCAGGCGCTCCGTCTCATGTGCTCGTACGCCATATGGCAGGCCGTGGTCGGCACCTATTTGTACGCGATCTGCACCCGACCCGCAGATGGCGGGCGGCTCGACGACCTAACCGAAAGGCATTCCGCATGAAACGACTCCTCGATCGAATAGATTGGTTCGTGCCTATTCTGGCCTGCGCTCTCGTGCCTTGCTCGTCGAGTGGGCCGCTCGTGGCACAGACACTTCGCATAACATCGCCCGCGGACGGCGCCGTCGTCAGCCCCGGCGACAAGATCACGGTCACCGTGGAGGTCTCAGGAGGAAGCGTCCCGTTCGTCGGACTGGGAATCTAAGACCCCATCGGGTACAGCGAGATCCTTTCCGCAGCCCCATACCAGTTCTCCGTGCAAATACCTTCCCGGGTAAGCCTGCGGCGATACCCGGTCTACGCAGGCTTCGTCGGCAAGGGAAAAGAAGGATCAGTCGCCACGATTTTTATCGAC
>DATNLV010000860.1:0-13420 GCA_035602665.1 Bryobacteraceae bacterium
ATGGGCCAACGTGTCGGCTCTGAATCCGGCCCACCTGTATCTCACCGAGAGCATGCGCGAAGATCCCGGGCTGAACGTGCAGATCCGGCAGCCGATCCCGTACTTCGGCGGCCTGCCCGGTCACGTGGAAGCCACCGCCCAGTTGAGCAACGCGCTGGCGCAGGGCTACCTTCCGCTCCTGATGGACGGCCGCCAGATGTACCTGGTGCAAGCCCCGCGCAGCCTGCGCGGCGGGCTCAGCTTCGTCTTCTAGCGCCCTGAACAGCGGCAAACATTGTGGGGCAGGATGGCATCCTGCGCGCCGGTCGCGAACCGGCGCTTGGCCGACGTGTGAAACATACCTCACGGGCGGGTTGCCAACCCGCCGCAGGTTTGACAACCTGCCCCACACAACCTCCGCACGATTCTCCGCAGGCGACGATCACACACTTCCCCCGACTAAATCCTCCTCCCCCTCAACACCATAGCCACACTGAGGTCCTGGTGCCCCGCAAAGCCACCCCTATGCTGATGCCGGTATGGCACGTAGAGTTCTGCTGTCCGTCGACGGCGGGGGCATTCGCGGCATCATCCCCGTCTGCGCGTTGATGAAGCTCGAAGAAAGGACCAACCGGCTGGCGCGGGAGACGTTTTCGTTCGTCGCCGGAACCTCCACCGGAGCCATTCTCTGCGCGGCGGTCGCCGCCGGCATCCCCGCCCCCCGCCTGCTCGAGATGTACCTCGAGCGCGGCCGCGAGATCTTCAGCCCGCGCCCGCCCTGGAACACCATCAAGCGCGTCGTTCGCGGCTTCATGTACTCCACCCGGACGCTGCACCGGGTCCTCGCGGAGGCGTTCGGAGAGGCGGGGGCCTGGAAGCTCAACGATTCCCCCATCGACCTGCTCCTCACCGCCAAGGGCCTCGACGGAACCCCGTGGTACTTCGTCAAGGACAAGCCCGCCAACTCGGGCCTGACCGGCAAGCTGGGCCTGGTCGATTGCGCGACGGCGTCGGCGGCGGCGCCCACCTATTTCAACCCCTGGCGCTTCGACGGTGCGCCCGAGTTCGGGACGCTGGTGGATGGCGGAGTCGGGGTCACGGGCAATCCGGTGTACCAGGCCTGCGTCGAGGCCTTCTGCTACACCGGCGAGTACGCGCCCGAGAACACCACGGTGGTCTCGCTCGGCACCGGCAGCTTCCATAAGGCCATCCGCGAGCCGCGCACGCTGTGGGGCTGGATCGCGTGGGTGCTGACTGAATTGCTGCGCGCGCCCGAAGAACAGCAGAGCGAGGCCGCACGCAGGCAGTTTCCGCAAGCACGCTTCTTCCGTTTCGACGCCGACATCCCCGCGAAACCCATCGCCATGGACGACGTCGGCGCCGTCGACAAACTCTGCGCCTACGGTCACGCCTTCGCGGAGTCGATCGACTGGGAGGAAGTGCTTGAAGACTGCTCGTTGCCCGTTGCCCGTTGATCCGATCGGGCTTTCCCCGCTTCGCACCGTGACGAATCCCGATCGCGAAGCGCTCGAAGTTCGCAGGCCGATCAACGGGCCACGGGCAACGAGCGACGAGCGGCCGCCAAAGGAGGCCCCTACATGAAGTAGTCTTTGACCTTCTCGAACAGGCCGCGCTTGTCGGGCTGGTTGTCGGCGGGCAGCAGCCCCGCCAACTCCTCGAACAGCTTCCTCTGCTCGCGGGTGAGCTTGGCGGGCACTTTCACCTGCACGTGAATGTAAAGGTCGCCGCGGCCGCGCCCGTTCACGTCCGGCACTCCCTTGTTCCGGACGCGGAACGTGGTGCCGCTCGCCGTCCCTTCCGGGATCTTAAACGGAATGGGGCCGTCGAGCGATGGAGCCTCGATCTCCACGCCCAGCGCCGCCTGCGCGATGTTGATCGGGATGGTGCAGTGCAGGTCGTTGTCGCGGCGCTCGAAGACGGGGTGCTCCTCCACGCGGATGAACACGTACAGGTCCCCCGCGGGACCGCCGCCCGGACCGGGCTGCCCTTCCCCGTTCAGCCGCAGCCGCTGCCCGTTGTCCACGCCGGCCGGGATATTGACCTTCAGCTTGCGCGCGGTCTGGATGTAGCCCTGGCCGCGGCATTTCGCACACGGCTGGCGCACCACCTGGCCGGCGCCGCCGCATTGCGAGCAGGTCTGGCGCAACGAAAGGAATCCCTGCTGGAACACGATCTGCCCGCGCCCGCGGCATTTGGGGCACGTTGTGACGCCGCCCTCGGGCTCGCCTCCGGTGCCGCGGCAGCGGCTGCATGCTTCCTGGCGCGGCACCTGGATATCGACGCTCATCCCGCGCACCGCGTCCTCGAAGCTCAACTCCAGGTCGTAGCGCAGGTCGTCGCCGCGCTGAACACGGCCGCGGCCCCGGCCGCCGAACATATCGCCGAAGAAGAAGTCGCCGAAGATCTCCGAGAGGTCCGGGAAGCCGCCCTCGAACGGGCTACTGCCGGCGGCGGAGGTGGAGACGCCGGCGTGGCCGTAGCGGTCGTAGGCGGCGCGCTTCTGCGGGTCGCTCAGGACGCTATAGGCCTCGGCCGCTTCCTTGAACTTCTCCTCGGCATCGTGGCTGTCCGGGTTGCGGTCGGGATGGAACTTCAGGGCGGCCTGGCGGTAGGCGCTCTTCAGCTCCTGCTCGCCGGCATCCCTGGCGATACCCAAAACGGCGTAGTAGTCTCGCTTATCCACGGCGGCTGATTACGGCTCGACCGCGACCTTCACGATCGCCGGCCGCAGCAACTTTCCCTTGAAATTGTATCCCCGCTGGTGCTGATAGAGGATGGTGTGATCCTCGACGCGGTCGGTCTTCTCCATCTCGACGGCGTGGTGCACGGCGGGGTCGAACTTCTGCCCTTCGGCTTCGATCGCCTCCAGGCCGAGCTTCTTCAGTGCCTCCAGCAGCCTCTGGTAGATCAGCTCCATGCCCCGGGCGTACTCCTTGTCGGCGGACTCAATCTTCAGCGCCCGCTCGAAATCGTCGAGAACGGGAACCACCGCCCGCACGGCTTCCATCGCGGCGAACTCGCTGAATTCCTCGCGCTCGCGCTGTGCGCGCTTGCGGAAGTTCTCAAACTCCGCCCGCTGGCGTAGCGACTGATCGTAGAGGTCCGCCCGCTCCTTGGCTAGCGCGTCCCGTTCACCGATGAGGCCGGCCACGACGGCGCCCGAATCGGCCATATCCACGCTGTCGGAGGCCGCGGCCTCACTCGATTTTGTGTCGTCGTCCATAGTTGGAAACACGGCTGGGTTCACTTTCAGCGTAGCAGAGCGCGAATCAGCCGGCCGCTTCCTGAAACGCATTGCCGACCTGCAGCACGGCAGACATCGCGCGCTCGTAGTTCATCCACATGGGGCCGAGCACGGCGATCTTGGCGGCGAGGCCGCCCGGCAGCTCCACGCTGATCCCGATGAGCGAGAAGTCCCGCATCGCCGGGTGCGCCCGCGCCAGTCCCACCCGCACGCCCAGCTCCCCGGCGGGCTGCTCCAGGAACCGGTCCAGCAACTGCAACATCCGCTTCTTTTCCTCGAGCGCGTGGAAGAGCTCGCGCATCTTCTCGCGGGTGAGGTGCAAGTCGATGGTCACCAGGTTGGAGGCGCCCTCCATGTAGATCTCCGGCACCCAGGTGACGTCGAGGAGGCCTTTCGCGGAAAGAACGATCAGGCGTTTCAGAATCGAGTCGTAGGCCGCGCTCTCCTGCTCCAGCCGGCGCTCGAGCTCCTGGCGGGCCTCCGCCAGCTTCCATCCGCTGAAGTTGCTGTTGACGTAGTTCCGTATGGAGTGCAGGTCGTCCTGCGAAATCTCCTGATCGAGTACCACCACGCGGTCTCGGATCATGCGGTCGCGCGTGACCACGATCATCAGCACCCGGTTGTCGGCCAGCTTGAGCAGCTCGATCTGACTCAGGATCTGGCTGGAGGCCGGGATGGCCGCCGCGATGCCGATGTTACGTGTGAACTCGGTCAGGAAGTGCGTGGAGCGCGCCATGCAATCGGTTACCGAATCGGCCCCTCCCAGGTCCGCCCGCAGCCGTTCGATGTCGATCGGATTCAGCCGCCGGGCGGTCAAAGATTCCACATAGACGCGAAAGGCTTTCTCGGTGGGAACGCGGCCGGCCGACGTGTGCGGCTGATCCAGGTAGCCGCCCTCGTCGAGATCCGCCATGACGTTGCGGATCGAAGCCGGGCTGAGCACATCGTTCCGCCGGCTCGCGATGGTCTTCGAGGCGACCGGCTCCCCCGTCGCGATATAAGTCTCGACGATGGAATACAAGACATCGCGCTGTCGCGGCGTCAATGACTGCTGGTTGCCCATGGCGCGGTTATTCAGACTCCCTAACACCCATTCTACGGGGTTGGGACAGTATGGGCAAGGAGAGCACCTTCACGGCAAACCAGTCGTGAGGTAGTCGCCGGTGGTGGGATAGCGATCCCCGGCGGCAACGTCCCGGCGTTCGACCAATTCCCGCAGACGGTCGAGCGGCACACCGGCCTTGCGGGCGAGTTTCCCGAGGTGAGCCATGTCCGCGGCTGAGCCGTCCAAACGCGCTGCGTCGGCCACCGCGCTGAGGAACACCTCGGCATTGCCGGTCAGCCGAATGGCACGGAGGTCGGCCCGAAGAAGGATCTCCGGAGACAGAACGACCAAGATCGCGATCTCTGCCGCAAGGAGCAACGGCAGCGCCATCAGGCGGCTGCGCACGCTCACGTTCAGGAACTCGAACAGCCCCACGGCTACGAATGCTCCCGCCACCGCAGGCCACAGATTCAGCAGGTGGTATCGCAGGTTCTGGCGCGTCAACTGTCTCGCCGCTAGTGCGTCGATTTCTGCACGGCTCATGGCGTCCAGATACCGCCGCCACACGAACACGCTGACGGAGCCCGCGAACATCCTCGGACGGAACTCGTCAGGCACAACGTAGACACGGAACGCCGGAACTCCCCACGCGCCACTGGGCCTCATGATATTCGCCGTGGCGACCAGCGCACGCACACCATTCCACAGCTCGCCCCGGCTGACCTCAAACTGCTGCAGCCTCCGCGCCTTCCCTTGGATGGAAGAGCTAAACATCACCGTCACGATCACGACCACGGCCAGGGCGTAGTCGGGAAAAGCGAAAGAATGGAAAGCCGTACCCGTATGGAAACTCCAGGTGAGCCAGAACAAGTAGAACGACAGGTAGAGCACGTCCGGATGTGACACGACCGCAGCCGCTATGACCCAGCCTCGAGCACCCAACATCGATAGCCGGCTAGCGAGTTGGAGCGCCTCGGCATACCAGATCGCTCCAAACCCAGACAGGAGGACCGCGAAAAATGCAATGTCGAAGTGGCTGGGATGTGCCGGCACCGCCGTCTATTCTACTACTCCTGCTGTCCCCCGCCCGCCATGCGCCGTACCGCGAAGTCCTCAAGCTTCAGGCCGCGCAGGTACTCCAGGAACGGCCCCCCCAGGTCGTAACGGCGCAGAGCGATTTCGACGGTGGCCTTCAGAAAGCCCATCTTGTCTCCCGCGTCGTAGCGCGTCCCCTCGAAGCGGTAGCCGTAAACCGGACGCGTGCGGAGCAGGTGCTTCAGCCCGTCGGTGAGCTGGATCTCGCCGAGCGAACCCGGCTCGATCGCGTCGAGCGAAGGGAAAATCTCCGGCGTCAGAACGTACCGGCCGATGATCGCCAGGTTCGAGGGAGCGTCGCTCTGTGTGGGCTTCTCCACCATGTTGCGGATGCGGTACAGCCGGTCGCTGCAGCCGTTGTGCGCCACCGGCTCGGCGTCCACCACGCCGTAGGCCGAGATCTGCTCGGGAGGCACCTCCATCAGCGCCACCACCGACGAGCCGAAAAAGTCGTAGACGTCCAGCAGCTGGCGCAGGCAGGGAATCTCGGCTTCGATGATGTCGTCCGACAGCACCACCGCGAACGGATCGTTGCCCACGATCGCCCGGGACCGCAACACGGCGTGCCCGAGGCCCAAGGCCTCGCGCTGGCGCACGTAGGCCACATCGATCATATCGGAGATGTCGCGCACCGCCGCCAGCAGGTCCTTCTTGTTGCGCGTCTCGAGCAGGTGCTCGAGCTCGAAGCTCACGTCGAAGTGGTCCTCGATCGCGGTCTTTCCCCGGCCCGTGACAATGACAATATTCTGGATTCCGGAATGGATCGCTTCCTCGACGCCATACTGGATCAGCGGCTTGTCCACCAGCGCGAGCATCTCCTTGGGCTGGGCCTTGGTGGCGGGAAGGAATCGGGTGCCCAATCCGGCCGCCGGGAAGACCGCTTTGCGCACTTTCGGAACCATGACCACATTGTATGCCGCAGAGAGATCCATCGGGGGTCTTGCGCAACGGACCTTCAGAACCCGTGTTATGCTCAAGGAAAAGAGGAGGCCTCCGGACAAGCATATGGCCTACGTGATCGCTGAGCCCTGCATCGGCACCAAGGACACCGCCTGCGTCGACGCCTGCCCCGTCGACTGCATTCATCCGAAGAAGGACGAGGCCACCTTCGCCGAAGCGAAGATGCTTTACATCGACCCGGTCGAGTGCATCGACTGCGGCGCCTGCGTCCCGGTGTGCCCGGTTTCGGCGATCTTCACCCTCGACGACCTGCCCGAGAAATGGGCCAGTTTCGCTCAGGAAAACGCCGCGTACTTCGGCCGGTAAGCCGCCGCCGGCCTTAGTGCAGGAAGACGCGGAGCCCTTGTTGCAGCACCGCCGCGCCCGCGGCTCCCGTCAGCGCGGGACCCACGGCCGGTACGCCTCGCCGTCTCCATTCCCCGTGCACGGCGTGAAAGCCCAGATAGACGAAGCTGCCGCCCGCGAGCGCCAGCGCGCCCGTCACCCACGCCACGCCGGTGTGGCCGGTCACGGCCGACTCGAAGACGCCGCCCGCGAGCGTTGCGCCCTCGGCCAGGACGCACCAACCGAAGGCGCTGGCGCGGGAACCCACCGAGGCGCGCAGCATGATGCCCAGCGCCACCCCTTCCGGAATCTTGTGCAGGATCACACCGAATACCAGCACCGCTCCGAAGCCGCCGGCGTCCTCATGCTGCGCCGCCGAGATGCCGACGCCATCGAGAAACGCGTGCAGGCACGCGGCAGCGATCAGCGGCCCCGCAAAGCCGTGCAGAACCCTGGCGCAGCTATCGTGCTCGTGGTCGTGCGAGCAGGAGGGGCAGACCGGATACACGTAGCGCCCGAATAGAGCCAGGGCGCCCACTCCGGCGGCCAGCAGGGCGACGCCGTCCCTCCATCCGTAGTGCCCGGCCAAGTCGGGCAGCACGCCGAACAGCGCCACTCCAATCAGAAGGCCGCCGCTGAAGGGGACGATCTTGCGCGCGCCGCCCATCAGCGAGGACACGCCCAGCCCGGCGCCCCCGATGCCGATCAGGGTCGCGACGAGCGAGAGGAGTGTGCCGGACGCGGGTGCGTTCACGTTGAGATCTTATCCAATGTAGCATCAGCCCCCGCCCCCGGCACTCCGTGCGTTTTGCGCCAATTGAATCCGATCGGCGTTCATCGGCGTTCATCGGCGGCTATCAATCTTCCGAACGCGGCTTGGCGAGATGCCCGACCCGCACACCTGCGTGCCCAGGCACAAAAACGGCGGCCCGGTTTGATCCGAGGCCGCCGCAAAGGCTCGCAGGTCGCGAGAACTTACATCTGGAAGTTCACATCCACCTGGGTCTCCGCTTCCACCGGCTCGCCGTCCAGGATTGCCGGGCTGTAGACCCACTTCATCACCGATTCCACCGCGGCCGAGCGCAGAATCTGCGGACCGCTCAGGGCCGTCGCCTTCCTGACCCTGCCGTTCTTGCCGATGATGGCGTGCACGCGCACGATCCCGGCAATATGGCTGGTTCTGGCGATCAGCGGATAAACGGCCGGGAAGCGTTTGAGGACCCTGGCTTCCTGCGCCTGGCCACCGATCCGCGCACCACTCGGTGAAAGAGCCGCCGGAGCGGGCGAGGTCGCCTTGGGCGGCGCGGCCGCCGCTTGCGTCTGTCTCGTCTGTGACTGCGCCGCGGACGGAGGAGGCGGCGCAACCGCCGTAGTCGGCACGCCCGGAGCGTTCTGCGCCAGTTGGCTCGGCTGGCTGTCGAGGGCCGGCGCTGCCGGGATTTCGGCCGGTTCGGCGGCGCGCAGACGGGAGGCCAGAGAGTTCTCTCTCACCGGCTCTTTGGTCACTGCCGGTCCCGCCGAAACCACCGGCGCGGGGGGCGGCTGGGGCGCGGCAGCCACTTGCGCCGGCTGAGTCGGACGCTGCTCGTTCGGGGCCTGCGTCTGCTTGCTCGGCTGCTGCTGCACCTGCTGCGGAACACTGGCCGCCACTGCCGCGGACGGGCGGCCGGCAAGGCGCCTTACCGATCCTGCTTCGCTCTTCCCGGTCTTCTGGTCGGCCACTTCGAGGCGGAAGCTCACATCGTTCGAAATCGGCGAGTACACGATGCTGCCGTTGTGCAGCGTCGCGAGGTCCAGATCCACGTCTTCCTTATGATCGCCGTCGTTGATCGTCAAGGTCGCCCGCGTCGCTGTCGAGACGCTGGTAGCGTTGCGATTCCAGCTCAACAGCAACTGGCCCGCGTTGGTTTCCACCTTCAGCCCCAGCAACGTGTCGGCCGTCTTGGCGGGCGCCACCGTACCGCTCGACCGCATGTAGACGAACGTGCCGCCACCGAGCAGCAGCACAACCACCAGGGCCACAATCACCCACTTGAAGCGGGCGATCGCACTGGGCGCGGCTGCTTCCGCCGCGGCAACCGGAATCCGTTCGACAGGCGCGGCCGCAACCGGCGCCACCCTGGGCGGCGCGGCTTTGACCGGCTCCACCTTAACCGGCTCAACCTTGACCGGCTCCGGCTTGGGCGGTTCCACCCTCACCTGCTCAACCTTGACCGGCTCTTCTCTCTTCGGAGGCGGAGCCACCACCACGGTCTCGGCCGCCTTCACCACCGGCTTCTCTTCCACCTTCGGAGGAGCGGGCTCCTCGCGCCGGGACACCACCGGAGGCGCCACCGGCCTCTCTTCCCGCTTCGCCACAACCGGAGGCCGCTCCTCGCGCTTCGCCGTCACCGGGGGCGCGGGCTGCGGCCTTTCTTCTCTTCTGGGCGGAGCGGGCGGTGCGGCCTGCTCTTCCCTTCTCGAAACCAGCGTCGGACCGGACGGCCGCTCTTCGCGTCTCGGCGTCACCGGAACGATGGGCGGACGCTCCTCGCGCCTCATCACCGGCGGCGCATCGCGGCGGTAATTGACCGGCGGAGCTTCCTCGCGCCTGGGCGGAGCCGGCTTCGGCTCTTCTCGCTTAAACACCGGCGGAGGCACGCTCGCCTTCGGCTCTTCCCGTTTGTATACCGGCGGGGGCGGCGCGGGCGCCGGCTCCTCGCGCTTGGGCTCTTCGCGCCGCATTGCCGGCGCGGGCGGAGGTGGAGGATCTTCGCGCCGCGGCGGAGCCACCGGGGCCGGCCTCGGCTCTTCCCGCTTCATCGTTACAGGAGGAGCCACGGGGCGCTCTTCGCGCCTCGGCATCACGAGCGGTTCCCTGACCACCGGCGCTTCCGGAGGAGCCACGATGAACTGCGAGAAGCTCTTCACCAGCTCAGCGCGCTTGAAGGGGAACTGCTGGTAGCTTTCCTCGGGAAGTTGTCCACCCTCCCAGAAGAAGAAGGCTCCCGCGCTGGGCTTCATCGCGAAGGGCCGCACCAGCAGGAACACGTTGTTCGGGTCGGAGAAGAACTCTTTGGCGACCGCCTGGTCCTCTTCGTCCAGCACCAGCTCCCGTCGCGTATTGCTGCGGAAGAACCCAGCAACGGAAACTCCGCCGCCGGCTCTCGCCACCCGCTCGAGCGCCTGTTTCATCCGCACCTTGTCCTCATCGGACAGCAGGTACAGAGGTCCGCGGGAGTAGTCGCACTCCACGGGTTCGAATTGCTCCACGATCACGGTCGGTTGGCTGCCGGCTACGACGCGTCCACCCAGGACGCCGCCAATCTCCGATCCTCGCTTGGTCACGGCCTTGAAGCTCTCGAGTACCTCGCGCTCCAGGCGATCCATCAGATCAAGACTAAAGAGGATCGCGATTGGCTTGCCCGCAACCTCCCAACGATAAAACGATGCAGCTCCGGTCGGAGCTCCGATCGACTCGACTGGAGTGGTCGTATTCGTCATGATGGGACATCCTCCGCAAGACAGCTTACTAGCTATATTCGGTTCCCGATTTTACACCGAATCAAGTTGGTTTGCCATAACACAAATCTTCTTTTCTCCAGTCCGGAACCTTCAAAACGCAACGCAGGTTTAGACTTGCGTCCCAGGTATAGCAAAGAAGTAATTAACCTTCGGCAACATAGTAATAACATCATCAGTAGTCCTAGTGATACTAACCCTACCACCAGGAGGTACCACACTCTGGAACTCTGGTGACGCCATTGTTAGACCCCGGTACTGGAAAGCGGCGGGCGGCTACCCATCGATGGTCTTTCCGCATCCCGGCTTCACGTCGAGGAAGCGTCCAGCAGTTTCCCATAGTACCGGTACCTCTACGTGGTACTTTATCCTCTCGCCTTTTTTCACATCAGATCCCGCGGGGCTAGCGCCGCGGACGGGCGCACCGGCGCGCGCTTCCCCAGCCCGAAAAACGTTGTATCAAGCAGCACCGCAATTGGGTGGCCGCATCCCCGCTACTGGGGGCGCATGACGGAGTTACGCGGGGAAATCGACGGCCTACTCTGACCCGTAGCTGATCTCGATGCGCCGGATTCGCACCGCCGCCAAGGCCACAATCGCCAGGGCGAGCAGCACCAGACCCGGAACCGCCAGGTACACCGGCGTCGGGTTCGCCGTGATGGCGAACAGCCTGCCGGGGCCCTCGAACGGCACCCGCACGGGACACAACGATTCGAGATAGAAGATGATACTGATCTTCTTCAGCAGAGGCGGGAAGAAGACGATCAGCGATTCCCATACCAGCACCACGATGGCGGGAACGATGGGGTTGCGATACAGCATGCCCAGCAGCAGGAACACCGCGCCATAGCCGGCACAGGCCAGCAGAGTAATTCCCGTGTAAGTGCCCAGTTGCTGCATCGCCGGTCCGGCCAGCGCGGCGCTGGGTGTCGCCGCCAGGTGGCGGCACAGCACGGCGTAGGAGATCGCGACGCTCGCTCCGAAGATACAGCAGGCTGTAAGCAGACCCGAGAGATACTTACCCACTACCAGCACTTCGCGGCGCACCGGCGCCAGGAAGTAGTAGTGCAGGCTCTTCTGCACCACCTCGCCACGAAACGAATTCAGAAAGATGACCACGCACCCGAAGAACACCACCAGGCGCAGCACGAAGAGCTGGAAGACGCCGGCGAACACGGTCAGGTCCTCGGTGCCGTGGCAATTCGTCCAGCCCCGCGCGTAGCCGATCGCGTGTCCCACGAAGATAGCCAGCGGCAGCGCGGCCAGCAGGTAGAGCGGCAGGGCGCGCCGGAACGAGAAGTTCTTCTTCATCTCCAGGCGCACGATGGCCAGAATCTGAGAACCCCACGATCGCACCTGCGGGCTCATGCCGCACCTCCGTCGCCGCCGCCGATCAGGTATTCGTAGACCGAGTGCACGTCGTCATCCGCCGGCGCGACGGACTCCAGATGAATCGCGCCCTCGAGCACCATCTTCCCCAGCTGCTCGTAGAAACGCTCCGGATCGCGCGTGCCCACCAGCAGCCCTCCGCGGTCGTGATGCATCCGCACTTCGGCCACGTGGTCCTCGGCGAACAGGTTCGCCGCGAGCAGGCCCGGCTGGCTGCATCGCACCAGAATTTGCAAAGGATGATCCTGGTGCATCTCGCCGCGCACCGCCTGGATCTGCCCCTCGGCCACCACGTATCCATTACTGAGCATCACCACCTGGTCCGAGATCTGGTCCACCTCGTGCAGGATGTGGCTGGAGATGATCACGTGCATCCCTTCGCCGGCCAGCTCGCGAAACAGCGCGATCGCCTCCGCGCGGGCCATCGGGTCGAGACCGTTCAGCGGCTCGTCCAGCACCAGAACCGAAGGCTGATGCGCGATCGCCTGCGCCAGCTTGATCCGCTGCCGCATTCCTTTGCTGTACGATGCGATGCGTGCTCCCGCCGCGGCCGTCATGGTCACGCGATCGAGCGCCCGCGCGGTCAACTCCGCCGCCCGCGCATGTCCCATAGCGTGCAGCCGAAGATACAGGTAGATGAACTCGTAACCGGTGAGCCCGCGCGGGAAGGCGTCGAACTGCGTGCAGTACCCGGCCACCGCGAAGAGCCGCTCGGGATCCGACGGCGGGATTCCGAGCACGCGAATGCTTCCGCGAGAGGGCTGCACAAGACCGGTCATCAGGTTCATCAGCGTGGTTTTGCCCGAGCCGTTCGGGCCCACCAGCGTGGTGATGCCCGGCGGGATCGAAAGCTGCACGCGGTTCACGCCCAGCACGTTCCCGTAAAACTTCGAGACGCCTTCGAAGACGATGCTGTCCGCGCCGTTCATGACCGCTCCACGTGATACGCCCGCAGCTTCTTGTTCAGCAGCAGATAACACACCGCGCAGAAGCCGGCCAGCGCCGACCACGCCACCCAGATGGGAAGACGCACGCCCTCGCTCTCCCGGAACAGGCCGTACCAGATGGTCCGGATGACCTCGAACAGGTTCAGCACATGGCCCAGGTCCGTGTGCAACGCCGCGCTGATCGCCTCCGCGAAGCCCGCCGCCACGAAGAAGATCACGAAGATCAGCGTGCCGGCCACCAGCTTCCACTTCACCCAGGCCGACATCGCCAGCGCCAGCAGGCAGAGCGTCAGAATCCAGATCCAGGACCCGACGAAGATCGCCGCTGCGACCCACCAGTTCTCCACCGCCCATGCGAAGCCCGCCAGGTAGGCCTGAAACCCGAACAGCAGCAGGCCCGGAATCCAGGTGATGGCCGAGATCAGCAGAGCCAGCACCGACATCTTGCCCAGCACGTACTCGGTGCGCGAGAACGGACGGCACAGATACAGCGGCAGTGCGTTGTTGGTCAGGTCCGGCGAAACCAGGCCCGGCCCCACGAATCCCGCCAATACGAATGCGAACTGGCCCTGCCCGCTAAGAAACTTCCGGAAGAACTCCGGGTCGATCTGCAGCATTCTGAACTTGCCCAGCAGTTCGCCCACCACGGCATTGTGCGGAAGGTAGATGAGCACCGCGCACACGATGGGCGAGATCGAGCACACCACCAGGTAGATCAGCAGCCAGCGCGAATCGAACAGGCGCCGCCAGGCATAGCGCGCGATGATCAGGAATCTCCACCGCTGCGGCGTGAGGCGCCCCTCGTATGGCTCGTAGCCGCGCTTATAGACTGCCATGGCCGCTCCCTCCGTTCCCCGCCACCGGCAGCGGCGGCGGCGTGGCGCCATTCTCCATGGCCTTCAGGAAAATGTCCTC
>DATNLV010000270.1:0-7074 GCA_035602665.1 Bryobacteraceae bacterium
CATCGGCTCGATGCTGTCGATCTGAAGCCGCGCCGGACGCTGGCCCCCCGCGCGCCGCCACTGCTGAAACAGTTCCGGGAAGGCCTTCACCAGGTCCCCGTGGTACGGGTAGACAATCGATCCCGGCGGAGGCGAGCCGCCCTGTCGCCAGAACCGCTGCTGCCAGGCACTCGAAGGGTCCACCGCGTTGCGCATCATGTTCAAGGCCAGCACTTCGCCTTGCGGACCTTTCACGATGATCGTTCCGCGGCCGCTGTTGGGATCCATGACCCATCCGTCGGGGATGCCGAGGCTCACCGAGTCGTCGGAGGCCGCTACCGTATGCAGTCTGGCTGCCGCGGAGGAAGACTCGCTGGCTGCAGGCGCCGGCCCCGGCAACCCGCTCGGATGCCACACGCTGAGCAGCTTGGTCAGCATCGGGTTGATGGTCGAACCAAAGCGGTTCGCCGAGTCCGAGAGCAAGGCCGCTTCCGTCTTGCGCGGCCCGCTTCCCGCCGCGAGGATCAGCCCCGCCACCGGCACATTTCCCGCCGGGTGGTTGATCACCGTGAAGAACAACCCGACCCCATCCGTTCCGCGCATCCGGAAGGCCTGGCCGATCTGCGGCCTCTCACCGCAGTTCTGGTGCATCATCCGCAGCACCGCGACCATCGCCGCGCCCTGGCTCTCGGCGCCCTGCACCGTTCCGTAGACGATCCTGCCCCCCTCCGGCATGTCGATGGTCCGCAAGGGCCCCTGCCCCATCGCCCCCGCCGTCAACAACAATCCGGAAACTCCCCACCAACGCCACGCGATATGCATCACGGCAATATCCTCGCTTACAAACGGCCTTCAGTTGAGATGCGGAAAAATCGTCCGGAACGCCTCACATCAGGAACGCGAACGGCCGCCCAGCCTCTTCATTACCCCGATCCCCTTCACCTATTTGACCCAAGTATCGAATGGTGATAACTTACCGTCAAGAAGGGGCGCGGCGAGCCTGGATGACATTCAAGGCAGTGCGGCCCCAGAGCCACCTGCAGCAATTCCGATTCATTTGTACCCGTGATCCGAGGCGCACGAGTCGATGATCCGTCAGTGACTCGTCAGGCCGTAACAATGCCGATGCACCGCGCCCGCCCTGCCCGCGCATCGGTTATCCATCCCACATTGAAAGGAGACACCGCATGAGACAGATCCCGTTCTTACTGGTTGGACTAGCAATGGCAGCCGGCGTTGGCGCGCCCGTCGCCGGACACGCCGACGAGCAAACCTCGCCGATCTTCTTAACCGGCATTCCCGCCGGTTACCGCGACTGGAGGTTGATCTCCGTCGCGCACGAAGAAGGCAGCCTCCACAGCTTTGCCGCCATCTTGGGCAACGACATCGCGATCAATGCCTACCGCGAGGGGAAGCTTCCGTTCCCGGACGGCGCGATCATCGCCGCTCTGCACTACGGCCACGTCCCGTCGGAGGAGAACAACAAGGTCTTCGGCCGCGCCCAGTCTTTCGTCCCCGGCCCACCCACGAACGTTCAGTTCATGGTGAAGGACTGGACAAAGTACTCCGCGACCGGGGGCTGGGGATTCGGCCACTTCCAGGACAACAAACCTGGCGCCGAAGCGCTGCTGAAAACCTGCTTCCCTTGTCATGCCGAGGCCAAAGCTAGCGACCTTGTCTTCACGCATTACGCACCCTGATCCCAGGGTAGGAATCGCGCGTGGCGCTCGATGAGAAGCCGCACGACTGGCTCTTGGCCGCCAAGGACGGCCTCCACTTGAGAGCTTAACTCTGCCCGTCAGCGCTTCCACTGATCGTGCGCGGCCTTGATCGCGCCGGGGAAGGCGATGATATCCGACGGGAAAACCTCAATGAAAAGGCCGTCTTTGCTTGGTCCCGCCCCACCTTGGGGGGACATGCCGTTGTGGAGCATCCGCAGGAAGGAAGATTCGCTGCACGGGATCGCGTTTTGCATCTCCTGCTGGAACCCGTTGCCGCCTCCGGAGCAGGCGGCGCCCTTGCCGTTCTTGCCGAGCCAGATGTTGGTCTGCCAGGCCGTCGGGATGCCGTTGGCGCGTGCAAGGCCCACAGTCCGCTGATCCGCCGGCAAAGTGTCGAGGAGGAAGGCGTCTTGCAACGCCAGGTGCCCTGGGAGGGTCTCGGCCGCGGTGCGCACGAGATCCTCAAGGAGCTTGTTATTGATCCCGATCGCATTTTGCCGCGAGATGGGCGGCCCAACTTCACCGATGGGCGGAAAGGCGAACAGGACGATGATGGGGAGGACGACCTCCGTGTTCGGAAAATAGCGCTGATACGACGCAGCGATCCCCTGCATGGCCTGAACGACGAGCGATGGCCGGTACCCCACTCCGGCCCAGATGCCCGGACTGTGCGTGACGCACGGGTTCGGATTCGTGGACTCCTCAGGACGCTCGCTGGGTAACGCAAGTTCCTCCGTGAGGGTGTTCATGCCGGTCAGTTTGATCGCCGACACGTCGCGGTCATAGCCCGTCTCATGCAGGTGGCGGGACAACTGCGCCAACATGTCCGCGAACGCCTGCTGGTACCCGGGATCCCAGGGCGGCGGCATCGAAGCGTCGTGGCACGCCTCCTGGCCGCCGTGGTACGTCACCTTGAAATCGAGGCGCCGGAGGCCCAAGCCAAGTGGAGGCGCGGTGAACAACCATTTCGGGGTACCCTGGCCCGCCGCGACCGCCAGTTCCACAGCCAGATGGTGCAATCGCGCTGCCTCGAGTTGGCGGTCGATAGTTGTAAAATCGTAGGTCTTGAGCGCGGGCGAAATCTCTGACCATTCCACGTGGACGCCGGCCCCGTCGACGCCCGGGACGGCAAGGGCCTTGGCGAAGTCGCCATTCTTGACCGCCCAGTTGTAGGGCCACACGTAGATCCCGCGGGGGGCCGGCGGCGCTGCCTGCTGTGCCCGCACGGAGAACCCCGTCATCAGCACCAACACTGCAATGGCCGCCATGACACGCGCCATTCGAATTCCCAGCGGAAAGCAGTTCCGCGATGCCGCGACGGAGAGCGCGATCCGCGCATTCAACTCAGGAAGAAACGGCGTTATGTGACGTTTCATCCTTGAGAGACGAATCATTTCACACAGCCTATCATCAATCCAGAAAGAACGGCGTCTCACCCGTCTCACCCGTCTCCGCGCAGAATCACGAAGACGCGGTAGGCGGGAATCCGAAGTACGGCGACTATCAGCGTTATGAACTTGTGATAGATCTGGACCGTGCGATATGGTTGGAGGGCATAATGTGGCGGCGATTTGGGTCGAAAGGAGATTCCCCGATGTCAGGAAAGACGCAGCACTGGCTGTTCGCCCTCTCGTTGATTCTGGTTTTGTCGGTCACCAGCAATTCCGCTTACGCTCAGGATGGCGACTGGATTGTCACCTGGTGCGCAAGCCCGGCGCTGGCGCCCGCCGCTCAGGGCCTTAGCCCAAATCCTCAGACCATTCGGATGGTCGTGCACACAAGCCTCGGAGGCGCGGAAGTGCGGGTCCGCATTTCGAATGTCTTCGGAACGAACGAATTGCGGATCGACGAAGCCCACATTGCGCAAAGCACGGGCGGCTCCCGTATTGATCCGGCGACCGACCGGAAACTCACCTTTGGCGGCTCGCTCCGGGTTTCCGTTCCTCCCGGGGCCGCGGTTGCCTCCGACCCGGTGGGCATGAACGCACCAGAACTGTCGGACCTCGCGGTGACCCTGTTCCTTCCCGGCGTCACCGAGCGTCCCACGTTCCATGGTCTCGCTTTGCGCCCCACATTTATCGAACCGGGGAATGTCTCCGGCGCGCCGGACCTTCCCCCGGGCGAGCAAAAGGACCATTTCTTCTTCCTCACAGGCGTCGAAGTTCGCCCACGCCGTGGGCCATTGCAGTCTTTCCGCCCGGCGGCGATTGTTGCCTTTGGCGATTCCATCACCGACGGTTTTCGCTCCACGCCGGAAACAGACCACCGATGGCCCAATCTCCTGGCGCAGCGCTTGATTCGAGCCCAGTCGCCCCTGGCAGTTGTGGACGCGGGAATCTCAGGCAATGCCATTCTTCACGGCATCATTGGACCCTCCGGGCTTTCAAGGTTTGACCGCGACGTGCTCGATCAGGCCGGCGTGCGGTACGTAATTGTGTTGCTGGGAACCAACGATGTCGGTCATTCCCAAGAACCGGCGACTGCGGTGACTGCGGCGGATATTATCGCCGCTTACCGCCAGCTGATCGAACGCGCACACGCAAAGGACCTTCGGATCTTCGCGGGCACCTTGCCTCCGTTTGGGGGATCGATCTACAACCATGACGATGCGACAGATTCGCCCACGGAAACGATGCGCCAAGCGTTGAATACATTTATTCGCACCTCCCGCGCCTATGATGGCTACGTTGATTTTGACGCTGCGCTCCGGAACCCGGAGCACCCGCAGGAAATGCTTGGGCAATTTGACAGCGGCGATCATCTCCATCCCAATGATGCGGGCTATCAGAAGATGGCGGACCTCGTGGACCCACACCTGTTCGGCGAGAACCCCGCACCGGATGCGGCTGCTCGAAGGGCCAAGATGGCATGGGATGCGCTGCAGAAGAACTTCGCTGTCCCGAACCAGCCCGGCGTTTACAACCAGGATCTCATCGACACCACACCAGAGTTTGTCTGGTCGCACAGCCAGGTGATGCACGCTGCGCTCGATATCGGGCAGCTCACGGGAGATTACAGGGATTTCCGTCTCGCCACGGACAGTCTCTCCCGCTTCGTCGCGATCAGGAACGGCATCTTCTCCTATGCCTCCGAAGTCAACGCCCGCCCGAACGCCATTCGCTGGTGGGACGACAACGGGTGGGTCGCTCTTGCGCTCCTCCAGGCATCCGAGCAGATCCCGGACTCTCCTTCGCTCCAGTTGGCGCGCAAGCAGTGGGCCTTCTTCAAGAGCGGCCAGGCGCCCCAGGGGGGCGAGTGGGAAAACGAGACCTTCGTCGCGCGCGGCATCCCTTCAGGGGGCACCGCGACTGAGATCGCACTCCGGCTCTATCTCGCCGCCAACACCTCAGAAGACCCGCGTCGAACTGAGTATCTCGGGGTGGCGAGAGCGACCGACGAGTTCATCGAGAGCCGCCTCTCGCGGCCCGGTGGTCTTTACTGGGGGGGCTACTACGATGACCCCGCCAAGAGCCCCTTCTACGACCAGGCGACCGGCCGTCCATGCCCAGTGGATAGGAGCAGCCTTCCGCCAGCGCCGGTGCCGCTCCCGCCAATCAACGTCTGCGTGTGGATGAGCCTGCAGACCGACGGACTCATGGTGGGAAGCGACGTCCTTTTCTACCGCGCGACTCAAGATGAGAGGTATCTTGATCGCGCCGTCCGCACGGCAAACGCCGCGCTCGACCACTTCCCACTCGAGTGGATGTGGAAGCAGCCTCCGACCGAGGTCGCGGTTTTCTTCCGCAACGCCTTTGCCCTCGACTCCGTGCGGCCGAACTCGCGCTATCGCGCCGCGCTCGAGGCATACCTGGAGAAAGCCTGGAACCAGGCAAGAGACCCCGCCACCGGCCTCTTCCGGCTTGGCGACGTGGCGATGTCCAACCGGCGGCAAGGGATCAGTGTGCTCGATCAGGCTTCCTTCGTCCAGATGTTTGCTCTGCTGGCCTGGCCGCGAGAGCACCTGAAGGATTTGAACTGAAACGGCTCTGTTATCCGATGGGTCCCCCTCAAGCTCCGGGGTGCTCCAGCCGTTGCGAATCGAAGTGGCGCCGCGCGAAGCCCGGCGGAGCGGCAGGCGCTGCCTGAGGATGGCGCATGCCGGTGCTGCAGCGAAGTGCAGCAACGCGAGGTTCCATCTGGCCGCGGCTTGTCTGCTCTTTTGCTTCGCGAGCTCCAGGCCTCAGGCGTGGGCGCAACAGATGGTCCCCTTCCGGTCGACCGACGGCAAGATCACAGGCTGGAAGGTCAGGATCCCTGGCAATCGGCCACTGGCGACTCCCGCGATCGCCGACGGGAAGGTCTTTGTGGGCGGCGGATTCGGCAGCCACGAATTCTACGCATTCGATGCGGCGACCGGCAAGCGGCTCTGGGTATACACAACCGGCGCCGACGGCCCTACCGCGGCCGCCGTGCAGGACGGAATGGTTCCGGTCTACTATGCCCAGTGCCTCGACAGCCAGCGGCAGTGGCGCGAGGAACACCGCGAGTATATGAGGAACTACCGGCAAGCCCGCCGAGCCGCCGCCGCACACCCCCAGCCCGAGCCCTCGCCTACAAGAGAGATAGATCGCCTCTTGAACTCTGTGCTCTCGACCTGACTGCTTGCAGCGCAAAGGTCTGCAAGCAGCGATGGATGCCCGCGAATCTGCGGGAATTGTGCGGGATAGCGGGAACGCCTCGCTGACGCAAACTATAGAAAGGATTGGTGGACCTGGTGAGATTCGAACTCACGACCTCTTCCATGCCATGGAAGCGCGCTCCCAACTGCGCCACAGGCCCACACGCGGCTCTCATTAATATAGCATGGCGGCCAGCGACCGCCTTGCACAAACCCGAACGGTAGCGCGCACACGGACCAGACGTCGAAGTTGTGAGTCCGCGCGTAGCCCGCCGCCGCCCCGAACCGAACCCGTGCAGTATCCTGAAAAAAGACATGACCCGCGAAGAGGCCTGGCAAGTCCTGTGCGAGTTCACCAAGTCCGAAGGCCTGCGCAAGCACGGACTCGCCGTCGAAGCCTGCCTCGCGGCCTACGCCCGCAAGTTCGGCGAGGACGAAGAGAAGTGGCGCGTCACCGCCCTGCTCCATGATTTCGACTGGGAGATCCATCCCCAGGCGCCCGACCATCCGCTCAAAGGCGAGCCCATCCTCGCCGCCCGCGGCGTCAGCGACGAGATCCGCCGCGCCGTCCTCTCGCACGCCCGCTACAGCGGCGTCGAGCGCAATACTCCCCTCGAAAAGACCCTGTTCGCCTGCGACGAAATGGCCGGCTTCATCACCGCCGTCGCCCTCGTGAAGCCCGGCCGCAGCCTGGCGGAAGTGGAAGCGAAATCCGTCCGAAAGAAAATGAAGGACAAGGCCTTCGCCCGCTCGGTC
>DATNLV010000861.1:0-4326 GCA_035602665.1 Bryobacteraceae bacterium
ATGCTTGTCCCCGGCTTGTCCCCGCGTCCCCCGCAGCCTCTCGAAACAACCTGGCGTCCGGGCCCGTCAACAGGAATGGTAAGTTGATGTTGCGCCCTGGAGTTTGATTCCGCTATACTCCGCAAAGTGCAAGTCGCGCCGCATGATACCGCTTACCACGGCTGGTGCGTGCTGGCTTGCCGGGTCGGCCTTACAGGAGCAGCACAGAAAAGGGCAGTACAGGAGGCGTGAGTGCGCGTTCAACTTTCGGCAGTTGTTGCCATTGCGATTTCATCCGCTTTGGGCCTCGGGTCCGCCTGGGGGCAGAACCAGCAACCAGCGGCTTCGCAAACGGCTCAGAAAGCACCCCAGTGGAAAGACCGGGCGGAGTACGACCTGGTCCAGTCCGCCTTGGCTGAGAAGGATGCTCAGAAGAAACTGGACCTGCTCAACCAGTGGAAGGACAAGTACCCGGCGACCGACTTCAAGGAAATGCGTCTTGAAGCCTTCATGGATACCTACCAGGGTCTAAAGCAGCCCGACAAGATGCTCGCGACAGCGAAAGAGCTGCTGGACCTGAATCCCAAGAATCTGAAAGCGCTGTACTGGATCGCCCTGCTTTCGGTTCCGGGCCAGACCACGCCCGATGGGCTGGATCTCGCGGTGAAGGCCGCCAACGGCCTGCTGACCGCGGAGAAGCCGGCGACGATTACCGACGATGCGGCGTGGAAGCAGACCCAGGGCCAGATGGCGATCATCGCCCACCGCACCCTGGGATGGGTAGCGAGCCAGAAAAAGGACTACGCTACCGCCCAGACGGAGCTCAAGGCGGAGTTGGCGGTCAACCCCGGTGACTCCGAAGCGGCCTACTGGCTGGCCAGCGCGCTACGCGCCCAGGCGGATGCGGACAAGAAACCCGAGTTGCTCACCGAAGCTCTCTTCTATTACGCCCGTAGCGTGGCATACGACGGAGCCGGCGCGCTCCCCGCCGACCGGCGCAAGAGCCTCGAGACCTGGCTGCAGAAGGCGTACACGTCTTACCACGGCGATGACCCCCAGGGCTTCCAGGCGCTACTCGCTTCGGCGAAAGCCGGCGCCATCCCGCCCGATGGCTTCAAGATTCTCAGCTCCGACGAGGTTGCTGCCGCGAAGCTCAAGGCGTTGACGGAGAGCAGCCCCTCGCTGGCGCTGTGGGTCACCATCAAGGGACAACTCACCAGCGATGGCGGCGACGCATACTTCGGTGGATCGATGAAGGACGCCCTGGTGCCGCCCGAAGGGCAGGTTGCCTTCAAGGGGAAGGTGATCAGCCAGGAGCCGGCGGCGAAACCCAAGACCGTCAAGATATCGATCGAGGACGGCAAGACGCCCGACGCCACTCTGGTCTTCGAAACGCCGATGTCCCATCCCGCCGACCCCGGGACCGCGCTCGAATTCCGCGGGGTGGCCACGTCCTTCACCAAGACGCCCTTTATGGTGACCTTCGACGTGGATAGGAAGAACCTGACCGGCTGGCCGGCGCCGCCCCCGCCCAAGAAGGCGGTGGTGCACCACAAGAAGGCTGAGTAGCTGGTTGCCGGCGTCCCCTTAAAGGGATGCCGATCGATGGCAGGCCGTGTGTCCGCACCCATGCTCCGGAGAGTGGGCGCTCGCCAGCACCAGGCTGAGCGCCACTCTCTCCCATAGGCCCTCCTGCAGTGTTGATGCCTCGATGGACCGGAAGTTCCCCACGAATCCCCGCGTCGCGCAGTAGGCGCGCGCGACGGCCGGGTTGTTGGCCCCAAGCAGCGTGACCGCCGTCAGCACCAGGATCGTCCCCGCCCTTCTCAGCCACTTGCTCTTGTTGGCCCCGTTCATACCAACCTAGACGAACAGAGCCGGCTTTTGTTTCGTGGGGCAGGTGTCCACACCTGCAAGCGGGTCTCCAGACCCGCCGGGGGACTACATCTTATACCGTCCGAGATCCTCGTCGTTGAGCCCCTCGAGCCAGCGCCGCATCTCCTCCTGGTTGACCTTATCGGAAACCGACGAGGTCATCTTTGAGGACTTCAGCACCGCTTCTTCGACGTAGATCGGGCAGTCCAGCCGCAACGCCAGCGCCAGGGCATCGCTCGGCCGGGAATCCACGCTGATGATCTCGCCGTCCCGCTCCAGCCAGATCACGGCATAGAAGGTGTCGTCTTTCAGCTCGCTCACCACCACCTTCTTCATCCCCGTGCTCAGACCCGCCAGAAGGCTCTTGATCAGATCGTGCGTCATGGGGCGCGGCGTGGTCACCTTTTCGAT
The DNA here is from genome assembly GCA_035602665.1 of Bryobacteraceae bacterium. Classification (GTDB taxonomy): domain Bacteria; phylum Acidobacteriota; class Terriglobia; order Bryobacterales; family Bryobacteraceae; genus DASWZN01. The sequence continues at coordinate 2,266 of DATNLV010000861.1, forward strand.
CTCGAGGGCGATGGCGTTGGCTTCGTAAACTCCCACCCAGATCGGCAGGATCGAGTTACCGCCCACGTCCTTCAGGATCACGATCGGCATGTTCGACACCGGGTCCATCATCAGTCCGCGGATCTTCATTTCGACTTCCATGATGTGCCCCCTTCAGATTCCATCATACTGCCTCGCCCGCCAGCGAATTCGGACCCGCGCGTGTGACCCGCACCGTGCGGTATTCTCCCTCGAGCGAGTGCCCGTTCCCCGGGTGGGTGAAGTTCAGCACGCGGTTCTGGGCCGTCCGGCCGATCCACTGCCCTGTGCCCTGGTTGTAGCCTTCCACCAGCACTTCCTCGACGGTCCCGATCGCGCCCGCGTTGTTCCGGAGTTGGATCGCGCGCTGCTTTTCCTGCACGATGGTCAGCCGCCTGCTCTTCTCTTCCTCCGGCACCTGCGCGTCCATCCCGAGCGCCGGAGTGTTGGGCCGCGGCGAGTACTTGAAGCTGAACACGGAGTCGTACTGCACCTGATCGAGCAGCGACAGCGTCTCGGCGAAATCGGATTCGGTCTCGCCCGGGAAGCCCACGATGATGTCGGTCGTAATCGAGATGGCGCGGCGGGCGTTCTTGATCCAGGCGATGCGCTCGAGGTACTGCTCCCGCGTGTAGAGCCGGCGCATGCGGTCGAGAACCGCGGTCGAGCCCGATTGCACGGGCAGATGCACGTGGTTGGCGAGCACCGGATTGGCGTCGATCGCATCCACGGTGTCTTTGACAAAATCGCGCGGATGCGAGGTGGTGAAGCGCACGCGCCTGAGGCCCGGCGTCCGCGCGACGCCGTCAAGCAAGCGGGTGAAATCCAAGCCCGCGGGCGACGGATCGCGATAGCTATTTACGGTCTGCCCCAGCAACTGCACTTCGGTGTAGCCCTGCGCAGCCAGGCTCCGCGCTTCCTCCAGCACGCTCTGGCTGGTGCGGCTGCGCTCGGGACCGCGCGTGAACGGCACCACGCAATAGGCGCAGCTCTTGTCGCAGCCCTCGATGATGGTGATGTATGCCCGGTGCGGATTGTCCCGGCGCGTGAGCGGCGTTTCGAAGGTCAGGTCGGTGTCGAGATAGAGGCCGGTCACTCGCCGCTCGCCCCGCTCGAGCTGGACCAGCATCTCGGGCAGCCTATTGTAGCTGGCGGAACCGCACACCAGGCTCACGTGCGGCGCCTTCTCGAAAATCCGATTGCCTTCCTGCTGCGCCACGCAGCCCAGCACCGCGAACGTCTTGCCCTTCCCGGCGCCGCGCTTGAATTGCTGCAGGCGGCTGAAGACTTTCTGCTCGGCCTTGTCGCGAATGCTGCACGTGTTGTACAGCACCAGATCGGCCTGGTCGGGCTCGGGAACCTGAGCGTAGCCCTGCGCCAGGAGCGTGCCGATCACCTTCTCGGAATCGTGCGCGTTCATCTGGCAGCCGAAGGTCTCGATGTAGAACGTCTTCATGGCCCCTCAGCCTTCTGTCGCGGCCGGCGGGATCAGCCGTGCCCCAGGTACATGATCCAGCCGAGGCCGAACAGCACCGCCACGAACCACCCGAAGCAGGTGGCGCCATACTTCAAGCGCTCCCGATCCGTGCTTTTCGTGACCACACCGAGAACCAGCGAGGCGCAGAGGGAGAACAGGAGAGCGGCTTCGAAGTGCGAGAGGGTTACCTTCGGCATCAGCTTTTCTTCCCGATCGCGATTTCGTACGCGTCCAGAATCGCCAGCACGTTCAGCAGGCCCGCCGTCACCAGAAACTTGGTTCCGTAGTCGTGCACCGCCCCGGCCACGTCCGGCTGGGCATATCCGAACCACACCGCGATCATGTACGGAATGCCGGTCAGCACGTTACAGAGGAAGCCGCCGTAGTACATGACCACCGTCAGCAGGTCGCCGCCCTGCGGCTTCAGCAGCTCGCCGCGCATCATCAGCCCGAACAGGAACATCACCAGCACGGAGCCCAGCAACAGGCCGGCGCGGCCGTAGCGCTTGAGCAGAAAATGGCCGCCCCCGGGGATGAACCACGCCAGCGCCACCGTCGGTCCCCAG